>JAZNXZ010000172.1:0-2246 GCA_045594165.1 Candidatus Scatosoma sp. | reverse complement strand
TTCCGCAAACAATAACGTGCCTTTGCCGTCGTACCCCTCCACGTTATACGCGCTGTATCCGCGCGTTACCGTTTCGCCCACGCATTGATACTGCTGTATATCGTACTCGGAAAAATATTCCTTACAAAGCTGTTCGGCGCGCGCAGATTCAATGTGCGGCATGTCCTTGCCCTTTTGATTCGTGCTTGCCGTTTTTTGCGTCATTTCTTGCATTTTATCCTGCGCTTTGTCCTTGGCGTCTTTCATTTTATCGCTCATCTTTTTCATGCCGCGTTCTATCGCCGCACGGTTTTCTTCCAGAGTGCTTTTTTCGATACGCCCCATTGCGTCGGCAATGCTGCCCGTGCCCTTTTTAACGAATTCTTGCAAGCTGTCGTCCGTCATTTCGGCAAGCACCTTGTCCAACTCCGTTCGGATTGCGTGATTTGCCTTGTACAAACCCTCCAAACGTTCAAAATCTTCGTCGGAAAGGGATTCGCCGCGGCGCAATTTCGCCAACAGCCTCTCGCACTCCCCTGCGGTACGGTTGATAAACGCCGTAATCCCTCTATCACTTTCGCCTGCCAAAGGCAGCTTTTCCAAATCCAACTCCGCCATGCGCGTCTGCACTAGCAAATCTGTCAAAATGCGGCTCTGCTGCGACGGCGTGGCGGAAATGCGGGCGCGTTCCAAATCGTCGTCTACGTGTTCCATAATCCCCGTCAACTCGTACATAGTACCCCTGTACGCCGTCATTGCGCTTTCATTGACGCGTTTCATTTCCACCGCGCCAGCCGTCAACGCACCCGTCAAAGCGAGCGTCGTCGCCCCCAATACCGATACCGCCGCAATCCATCCACCGTTGCTCTGTTTGCGCCCCGCGGAACGCTGTTTTCTTTCTTCTTCACGGCGTTCTTTTTTCTCGGCGCGGCGTTTTGCACGTTCTTTTTTCAAGCGTTCTATCTCTTGGTTTCTTGCCGCGATGGCGTGCGCGCGCTGGCGGCGTCTTTCTTCCCTCTTCGCCTTACGCTTTTCCATGCGTTCTTTTTTCTCTTTTGCCGCTTTTTCCTTCTTTTGCGCGGCTTTAATCCGAGCCTTTGCCGCATCCTCTTCCTTTTTCACTTTTGCGGACGTTTTCGTGGTTTTTGCGGTGCTTTTCGTTGCCGCTTTCCCGCTTTTTGGCTGAGTTTTTACTTCCTTTTCAATGGTTTCTACCTTTTCCGCCCCCGAGGACGTATTTACTGCGATTTCTTTTTCTTGTTTTTTCATAAATTCTCCTTATTGTTCGGTCGATTGTAAACGGTGAAAATGCGAGCAGTACACGAAGCCGCGAGGACACTTACCGATAGTACGTAACTGAGCGGCGACAAAGTAGCGCGACGCAGATACACCGTTGTAAACGGTGGAAAAGGGTTGCAGGTTCGCACAAAACACGGGTTTTGCCCGACGGGAGTGTACACAGACGTACACGAGCAAGGGCAAGTTCCGTTTTTGTGATGAAGATGCGTCCTTATACACCGTTTAGATTGCGAAAACGTGTTTGCCGATTACCGTTATAGTCTGTCTGTCAAATATCCAAGAACTGGTCGCGACGGCGGGATTATAATAATACAGAGCGCCACCCGTAGGGTCCCAGCCGTTGATTGCGTCCCGCGCTGCTTTCATTGCCGTTTCGTTGGGCGTCAAGTTGATTTGTCCGTCCGACACCGCCGTAAACGCATGCTTTTGATACACTACGCCCGAAATCGTGTTCGGGAATTGGCTGCTGCGCACGCGGTTCAAAACCACCGCGCCGATTGCAACCTGCCCCGTGTACGGCTCGCCGCGCCCCTCGGCATAAATCGTCTTGGCAAGGAGATAGACTTCAGAACTCGAAAATCCGCCCGTGCTTTGCGCCGTATTTTGATTTTTGCCAGCCAACACCTGATAAGAACTGTTCATGCCCAGCGCCTTATAGGTCGCCGCGCCAACCACGCCGTCCGCTTTCAAGCCGTTCTTTTTCTGAAATTTAATCACGGCGGTGCGTGTACCTGCGCCGAAAACGCCGTCCACGTTACCGTTATAATATCCCCATTGTTTTAAGCGGCGTTGCACTTCTTTCACTTCGCCGCCTTTCGCGCCCTGCCGTAAAACTGCGGCGCTTGCCACCGCTTCCGCTCCCAAATACTCGTTCGTTGCGTATACGGTATGCCCCTTTTCGTGGGCGGAGCCTTTTATTTCCATGACGCCAAACGTTGCGCTAAGCGCCATAACCCCCGCCGCCGCTG
>JAZNXZ010000171.1:0-5045 GCA_045594165.1 Candidatus Scatosoma sp. | reverse complement strand
CGTTGCCGTCGTAATCTGCCGCCGTAAACGTTTCTTGCGCACGCGTGAGCGTCTGCTCCGCTTTTTTCGCATTTTCCTCCTCAAGTACCGCCTTGCGCTCTGCTTGAATCCGTTCGCGGCGGTTGGTTTCCAAGGCGTCGTACTCCCGCTTTACCGCCTTGGCTTGCGGCAATTTTTCGGCTTGGCGACGAATCGTTTCCATCTGCGGCAAATCCGCCTGCATGCGCGTCAAGCTCCTCTCTAATTCGTCAAACGCCGTCTTTTCTTTTTGCAATTCCCGCGCCGCCTGATAGGCTGTTTCCGCCTTTTCCTGTTCTTTCCCCGCCTGTTCCAGCGCAACTTTTACGGTGGCAATCTCTTCTTCTTTGGCGGCTATATTTTCGTCGTTACCGCCCTCGTTTTGCCCCATTTGTCCTTGAATAATCTTCATTTCCGATTCGGCGGCGTAATATTTTTCGCTGACCGCCTTAAACAGCCGTTCGCCGTATTTTTCCAAATCAAACAACCGAGAAACGAGCTTTACCCGTTCCGAGGGCGTGGATTTGACCAGCGCCGCAAAATCCCCTTGCGGCAAGGCAATACACATCTTAAAATCGGCAAACGTCAGCCCGATAATGCCTTCCAGCGCCTCGTTGACGTCCCGCGTGCCGTCGGCAAGCGCAAACCACGTCCCGTCTTTATATTCGTACAACTGCGCTTTCGCCACGTTGTTTTTACGGCGGCGTTCTCTGTGCACGCGAAACGTGCGTCTCTCGCCGTCAACAACGATTTCAAAATCAAAAGTTACGTACGCGCTGTCCGCCCCGTAATGGATAAAATCGCCGCCGCTACTGCGTTCAATCTGTCCGTACAACGCCAAGTGGATACAGTCTAAAATCGTACTTTTGCCACTACCCGTGTCCCCGAAAATACCGAATACCCCACCCGTCAAAAGGGCGCGAAAATCAATTTCCGTCTTTTCGGAAAAGCTATTGATTCCGCAAAATTCCAGGTATATCGGTTTCATGTTTGCTCCTTATTGTTCGTCCAATTCCGTCAACGTCTGTAAAAACAGCGTTTTTAATTCCTCTTTCGGTTCTGTCCCGTAATTCGTCTGATAGAACAAATCGAACAGTTTCTCTCCCGACAGCCCCTTACGGCTTTCCATTACCAAATTTTCTTCCGTATGCACTTCCGCCAACAGAGATACGAGGTTTTTGTTTGCGGAAAGCGCCTGCGAATCGCTTGCCACCAACGGCGCTGTCAAAAACAGTTTCATCTCCACCAACTCGTCGGGGTGTTTTTGCAACAGCGAAATTGCGCTCTCCACGCCGTCCGCCTGCAAACGAATCAGCTTTTTGCCTTTCGTCAACGGTATGTCTTTCAAATTCTGCACGCCGTCTTTCGTTAAATCAAAAACCTTTACACCCTTGTCCGCACTCTCGTCAAAGGCGTACTGCAAGGGCGAACCGCTGTAATAACAATGCCCCTTGCCAAAGTGCTGTTTCTTATGTAAATGTCCCAATGCGATATAATCGCTGTTTGGCAGAACGTCCACGGGGATTGCCCGCGCGCCGCCAAGGTCAATTTCACGCTCGCTTTCGGATACCGCGCCGCCCGCCACGAACAGATGCCCTACGAAAACGGACGGGAGTTTGTCCACGTTACCGCTTTCCCCCTCTTGCATCCATTTTTGCATCTGTTCCACGTAAGGAAGTTCGGATTTTTCTTCCTTAAACCTCGCTTCGTTCGGATAGGGCAGAAAGGACAAAAATATTTTGTCGCCCTTTCCGTTTGTGAACACGGCATACCCCTTTCCGCTGTCAATCGGACGAACGGAGCGCAGCTCGTTTTCACAGGATAATATCCGTCTTTCGTTGCCCACGATAAAAATACCCTGTTCTTCGGATAAGGGCGCGGCTGCCGCCAAACGCACGCCGTCGTCGTGGTTACCGCTGATAATCACCACCGCGCGGTTTTCCCCCGCAACCCGTTTAATTTTGCTGTAAAACAGTTTTTCCGCCTCCGCCGAGGGCGTGTAGGTGTCAAAAATATCTCCTGCGATAACGACGAGTTCAACCTCTTCTCTTTCGCAAACGTCGATAATCTCGTCCAAGACCTCCGTCTGTTCGTCCAAACGTTCACGGTTTAACAGACGTTTTCCGATATGCCAATCGGACGTGTGTAAAATTTTCATCGCCCGACCTCCTTACCGATTGCGATTGCTTGCAAATTTTTTTCAAAAACAATCCAAAACACCTTGCTTTTGTTTTCAAAAAACTGTATAATAGGACTACTCTCGCTTTTCAAGCGACGATAGCTATGCGAGTTTATTATACACCATTTCCCTATAAAAAGCAAGGAAAGTTTTATCGAAAGAATAATTTTTTTCGCAATTTACACATAGGAAATATAATTTTGACGGCTATGCCGTCATAAATCCCCTCAAACGGAGTGGCATTATGGCTTTTTGTTCGTTTTCCAAAGACGTCGATAACACCTATACGCTCGTCGAAAACAAGTTCATCACAAAATATCTGCCCGAGGCAGACGGAATTGCCGTAAAGGTCTATCTTTACGGACTTTTTCTCTGTCAAAATACCGACGCCGATTTTGGTTTGCGTTCCATGGCGGAAGTGTTGAAACTCAGCGAAGAAAAAATTAAAGAGGCGTTTGCGTTTTGGCAGGATTACGACTTGGTGGAAATTCTTTCCCAAGAGCCGTTTACCGTGCAATATTTGCCCGTTACGGCGGCGGTTGGCAAGCCTAAAAGAGTACGCTATGAGCAGTACGCCGATTTCAACAAAGAATTGCAACGCAAAATGCAAAAGGTCGGCAAATTTATTTCCGCAAACGAGTATATCAAATACATGCGCTTTTTGGAAGAAAACGCCATGCAACCCCACGCATTTTTGCTCGTTACCGAGTATTGTATCAACAAACAGGGCGCAGGGATTACCCCCGCCTATATCTTCAATAAGGCGAAAAAACTTATCCGTGGCGGCTTGACCACCTACGAGCAAGTGGAAAAGGAATTGTCTAATTATAACAAACACGAGGGGGACGTAACCGCAATCATGGGCATTTTGTCCGTTGCGAGAACCCCCGACGAGGGCGATTATGCGCTCTATGCAAAATGGACGGAAAAACTTGGTTTTACGCAGGGCGCAATTGTGGCGGCGGCAAAGAAAATCAAACGCGGCAGTATGGTATCGCTGGATATTACTTTGGAAGAGTTAGCACAGAAAGGCAAGCTGGAAATGCAAGATATCGAAACCTATCTTGGCGACCGTGAACGCTTGGCAAATCTCACTTTCCGCCTTGCCAGAAAGTTGGGCGTAAAAGTGCATAACCCCGCACCGTATATCGAAGAATACGTCGAAAAGTGGTATAATTACGGCTTTGAGGACAATTCTCTTTTGGATCTTGCGCTCCTTTGTCTTAAGACGGACCGCAACGATTTCGACGGCATGAACGCCGTAGTGAAAGGGCTGTTCAACGACGGTATCGTCGGCACGGAAAGCGTAAAGGCGTTCTTAAAGACGAAAAACGACGAGTTGAAACTGTTTGCGAAAATCCAAGCGGTTTGCGGCGGCATCAGGAAGAGTGAAAACAACCTTGCGCTTGTTTCGACGTGGCGGGCATGGAATTTCAACGACGAAATGATTTTGGAGGCGGCAAAACGGAGCTGTTCTTCCTCCAGCCCCATCCCCTACATGAACAAGATTTTGTCCGATTGGAAACAGAATTCTATCTTCTCGGTTACCGATATCCCCGCTCCCCTTTCGGGCGAAAGCAGGGGGGCAGGTACGCGTTCAATCGCAAAATCGGGCTTTGTCAACCCCGCAATCGAGGCGGTAAACGCAAAGTCCGACCGCGAGCGATATTACGCGTTGCTCCGTGAAAAATCGCAGGCGCGCGCCGAGAAATATTTGGCGAAAGCGAACACGAACGCTCGCTTTGAAACGCTGAGCGTGGAGCTGTCCAAAATGGAATTGGCGTTGGCAAAGGCGGAGGTTTTCGAACCGCAAAAATTACCTGCCTTAGAGGAAAAGAAAGCCGCCCTTTTAGCAGAGCGTAAAGCGATTTTGGACGGATTAGGCATAAAGGAAAGCGACCTCGTACCCCAGCCCACCTGCAAAAAATGCGGCGATACGGGCTATACCAAAAACGGCGCGCTTTGCACCTGCTATAAAATAGAAAAATAATTTTTTTGTAAAACACCCTGCACGGGTGTTTTTTATTGTAATTTTTTCCTGATTTTAACGTTATTTGCTTGCTTTTTCTTTTTATCTGTGGTAAAATGTCATAAAAATATATGACATCAGGAGAAAACTATGGCAAAAGAGAAGACCAAACTGGTACAAAAACGGAAATGGTGGTTCCGCTTTATGAAAAAGCTGATGAAAGGCAGGTATAAACAGCCTACTTTCGTTTACGCAGGGGAAAAGTTTGGCAACAGCGGCGTGATTTTGAGCAACCACGAGGGTACGGACGCTCCCCTTTCGTTGGAAATGTATTGCGATAAGCCCGTCCGCATGTGGGGAGCATGGGAAATGAATTCCGGCTTAATCAAAATGTATAAATATCAAACTCGCGTATACTATCACGAAAAGAAACATTGGAATTTGTTTCTTGCGCGCATGTTTTGTTTGATTGCCAGCCCGTTGACCAACCTGTTTTATAAAGGTTTGAACTTGATTTCCACCTATCGCGACGCGCGGTTTATGAAAACGCTCCGTCAAAGCGTAGAGGCTATCCAAAACGGCGATAACGTCGTAATTTTCCCCGAAGATTCCACCAAGGGATACTTGGAACAGTTAGAAGATTTTCACCACGGGTTTTTGGTGCTGTGCGAATATTGCGCGAAAAAAGGCATAGACGTACCTATTTACGTTACCTATTTCCGCAAAAAAGACCTGACCTATTTTGTGGATAAACCGATACTGTATTCGCAGTTAAAAGCGGAAGAAGGCACGAAAGAAAAAATGGCAAAACGCCTTTTGGACCGTTGCAACACGCTTGGACAGATGGAAGTCAACCACGTCAAGGGCGTATACGAAATT
>JAZNXZ010000170.1:0-14890 GCA_045594165.1 Candidatus Scatosoma sp. | reverse complement strand
GGTGCTGGATTAAAGAGCGTTTCTTTCCGTGTAGAGGGTGAAAACGCATACGGGTATTTGAAAGCGGAAATGGGCGTGCATCGTTTGGTGCGCATCTCGCCTTTCGACGCCAACAAACGCCGTCAAACCTCTTTTTCCTCGCTGGAAGTTATGCCCGAAGTAGAGGACGATAACGAAGTGGAAATTAACGACGACGATATTCGTATCGATATTTACCACTCGGGCGGGGCAGGCGGTCAAAACGTCAACAAAGTTGCCTCGGCGGTGCGTATTACGCACTTCCCGACGGGTATCGTCGTACAATGTCAAAACGAGCGTTCGCAGCTCCAAAACAAGGCAATGTGTTTTGCAATGCTCCGTTCTAAACTTTTGGAAAAGAAGATTGAACAACGTCAAGCGGAAGCGGCTGCAATGAAAGGGGACGTGAAGAAGATTGAGTGGGGCGCGCAAATCCGCTCCTACGTGTTCTGTCCCTATACGTTGGTAAAGGACCACCGTACGGGCTTTGAAAAGGGCGACGTGCAGGCGGTTATGGACGGCGAATTGCACGGGTTTATTATCGATTATTTGAAGAAATTTTAACGGATAACAGCAAAGCGGCGGCAGTTGCCGCCGCTTTTAACAACAGGTTTTTGGTATGTACAATCCTTTTGAAAAACTTGATTTGAATAAGGCAGAGCCGATTATTCTCGGCATTGAAAGTTCGTGCGACGAAACGGCGGCGGCGGTGATTAAGGGCAGAAAAATTTTGTCCAACGAAATTGCCTCGTCGGCGTCCGTGCAGGCGTTATTTGGGGGCGTAGTGCCTGAAATTGCCTCGCGCGCGCATACGGACGCGGTGGCGGAAGTGGTAGAACGCGCGGTGAAAAACGCAGGCATTTCTTATGCGGATATCGACGCGGTGGCGGTGACCTATGGCGCAGGGCTGCTCGGTGCGTTGCTCGTCGGCGTGTCCTTTGCCAAGGCGTTTGCCTATGCCTTAAACAAGCCCCTGATTGCGGTGAACCATATCCGTGGGCATTTGGCGGCGTCCTATCTTTCTTCGCCCGATTTGAAACCGCCATTCGTTACACTTTTGGCAAGCGGCGGACACACGGCGGTACTGTACGCCAAATCGGAGGCGGAGTTTGAAATTCTCGGTGCGACGCTCGACGACGCGGCGGGCGAAGCTTTCGACAAAGTGGCACGTGTATTGGGATTGCAATATCCGGGCGGGCCGAATATTGAGCGGTGCGCGCTCGGTGGCGAACCGAACGTAGCCATGCCGAAGATGTTAAAGGGCGGCGGCGGTTATAATTTTTCATACAGCGGGTTGAAAACGGCTGTTATCAATTATTGCCACACCAAAGAACAGAAAAACGAAGAATATTCTAAGGCGGACGTGGCGGCGTCGTTCCAAAAAGCCGCTATCGACGTTTTGGTGGAAAAGACGATGGAAGCTGCCAAGGAAAAGGGCGTTAAAACCGTAACGGCAGGCGGCGGCGTAGCGGCGAATACGTACCTTCGCGAAAATCTGCAAGCGGCGTGTGAAAGGAACGGATTACAGCTCGTTTTACCCGAAAAGAAATACTGTACGGATAACGCGGCAATGATTGCGGCGGAAGGCTTGGTGCAGTACCGTCTGGGCAATTTTGCGGATATGACGTTGACGGCGAAGGCGTCTATCCCTTTGGCGGCGACATTGGAAACGGTGCAAAGCCGCCGCGCGAACGGGAAAGGAGAATAAACCATGTGGCAGGCGATAGAACGATTTTTTGAAGACGCAGGGCATAATCTTTTGCACGCGTTAGAGCATACGTGGCCGTTGATACCGTTCTTGTTTGTTATTTATGCGCTGATGGAGCTGCTGGAAAGCAAAGCGGATTTGCAAAAGGTAACGCGGCTTGGCGGCAAATTAGGTCCGATGGTCGGCGCGGCAACGGGGCTTGTTCCGCAATGCGGTTTTTCAGTAATGGCGGCGAAATTGTTCGAGCGGAAATACGTAACGGTAGGGACGCTGTTGGCGATATTCATGGCGACGAGCGACGAGGCGTGTGTCATCATGATTTCGTCGGGAGAGGGCGCGGTTTGGTTGTTGCCTTTGCTGTTATCTAAAATCGTAATCGGCGTGGGCGTGGGGTATGCCGTGGACGGCGTGTTGCGTTTATTCGGGCACAAGCAGACCTGCGTGGCAATGCCGAAAACGGAAAACGGCGTGCCCGAGAACACGCGCGAAATCTTTATGCAACGGTATATGGACGAAAAGGACGTGCAGGTGAACTGTTCGTGCGGTAGGCGGCACGACAACGATAGCGCATGGAAAAACTACCTCGTATATCCCTTTTTGCATACTTTGAAAGTGGCACTCTTTATTCTGCTCGTCAATTTCGTTCTGGGGACGATTATTCACGAAGTCGGGGAGCCAGCGTTTGTCAATTATATGCAAAAGAACCGTTTTGCGCAGCCGTTTATTACCTGTGGTATCGGCTTGATACCCAACTGTGCGTCGTCGGTCGTTATCACGGAAACCTTTTTAAGCGGCGGGATTACGTTTGGTTCGTGCGTGGCAGGGCTGTGCGTCAATGCGGGCATGGGGTTCGTCGTATTGCTCCGTAACGTGCGGCAATGGAAACGCAACTTTGCGCTGATTGGATTTTGCTATCTGCTGTCCGTGGCGATAGGCTTATTGTTTAATTTGGTATATCCGATTTCCGTTTCCATTGTTTGAAACGGGTAGGTTTTGCGGTATAAATAGATAAAGAACTCTTGAAAAGGAGAAAAAATATGCAAGAAGTAGCGATAAAAGGTTTGGAAAACGGCGTATTGACGGTGGCACTTTCGGGGGATATCGACCTTGGAAATGCGGACGAATTTTATGCGGAAGTAATGTCGGCGTATAAGCAAACGCCCGCAAGCGTGTGTTTTGTTTGCGACGAGCTGAATTTTATCGACAGCACGACGCTGGGTACGTTCGTTAAAATTTTGAAAACGGTCAAAGCGGACGGGTTTGCGTTGCGCTTGACGGGATTGCAAACAAAGATTAAAAAGCTGTTTTTGATTTGCGGTTTGGACGCTATTATGGAGATTGCGTGATATGGAAAAATTTTCGGTTACGTTGCCCTTGACGGGCGAATATCTTACGACGGTACGTTTGACGACGGGCGGGCTTTGCGCGTTGGTTGGGTTTGACGTGGACGCCGCCGAAGATTATAAAGTGTGCGTTACGGAGAGCTTGCTCATTTTGAAACGTAACGGGTTTTCCCATGCAACCATCGAGTTTTCCGTGGGCGAGGCGTTGGGCTGCAAAGTCGTTGGCGTGGACGCTTGCGGCGAGAAAGAAGAGGGTTTGGAAGACGAAATTTCGCGCGCGCTGCTTTCGGCGCTGGTCGGTGAAGTGCAATTCACCAAAGAACAGGATAAAATTGTGGGGATTGCCTTTGAAGGGTAAGTGATGACGGACGAGAAGATGACGGAGCTTTTTAAGCGATACAAAGAGACGGGCGACGTTGCAATTCGCAACCAGATTGCCGAAAAATATCTCTACATAGCCGACATCATTGCCAAAAAGTTTGTGGGGCGCGGCGTGGAGTACGACGATTTGAAACAAGTGGCGTCGTACGCGCTTTTGCGTGGGATTGATAGGTTTGACCCCGATTTGGGTATGCAGTTCACGACGTTTATCACGCCGACGATTACGGGTGAAATAAAAAACTATTTCCGTGATAAATCGAGGATGGTAAAACTGCCTAGACGATTGGGGGAACTCAACGCGGCGGCGAAAAAATTCTCGCTGGAATACGAGGCGCAGCATGGCGAAAAACCCAAACTTTCCTTGATTGCTCAGCAACTTTCGGCGACGGAAGAAGACGTGGTAAAGGCGCTTGAAATCGGCGGCACGCTGTCTTTGGACGGTATGGCAAGCGACGACGAAAACGAAAATAAATCGTTGTACGGACTGCTTGCAGGCGACGAGGACGGCTATGAAACTTTTGAAACAAAAGAGACGTTGGCGGCGGCAATGCGTGATTTTTCGGATACGGCAAAATTGTTGATACAATACCGTTACGCAGAAAATTTATCGCAGAGTGAAACGGCAAAACGTTTGGGCGTTTCGCAAATGTTTGTGTCCCGTATGGAACGAAAACTTTTATTGCAGCTGCGCGAACGCTTACAAGGCAGTTTTTAGGGGGGGCGTATGTTTTTTGAAATTGAAAATTACGGTACGCTGAAAAGCGCGGTGGAAGAGCTGTGCGCCTTTCTTGCCGTAAACGAGATTGCCGACGAAAGGATTTTTGACAGCAAACTCGTGGTGTACGAATTGCTTGGCAACGTATTAAAACACTCGGGCGGGAAGGCAAAGCTTGCCATGGAGCTTTTGCAGGAATATATCGAACTGAAAGTATTTGCGGAAAAGGTATTTTTTCCGCCGGAAAAGGGGGTATGCGCCGAGGTTCTTTCCGAACACGGCAGAGGTTTGTTTTTGGTGGATAGCCTTTCTGCGGAGCGGAGCTTTACGCAAGACGGCGGGATTTTGGTACGGATTAAAATTAAATAAAACGGCGTGCAGATTGTTTGCAAGCCGTTTTTTATAACAAAAAACAGCCGACCTCGCGGTCGGCTGTTTGCATTTTTTCAATTATACTTCAGGGATTTCCAACTGAGGATATTCTACGCACATGTGGGTATACATTTTGGAAAGAAGATCGTCGGGGATCTCGTCTCTGTATTCGCCGAGCGTAATAAATACCATTTCGAAGAAATACTGGTTGTCGCCGCCGATTTGGTAAGCGGGGATTTCCGGCATTACGTCTTTGAGTTTCAATACGTACAACGACGCAAATTGATTTCTTTCCGCAACGTTGAGGGTTGCGATAAATTTATCGATTTGTTTCCCTGCAAAGTAGTCTTCCATTGCAGCCGTTGCCGGAACAAAGGTTGCCGCAGGTGCGGAGGAGGGTTTTGCAGAAAACGACGTCGTGGGTGTAGGTTGTTTTTCAACAACGGGTGTAGCCGTAGGTTCTTTTGCGGTGGGTTCGTTTTTAAGCGCGTATTTTTCCGCTCTGCGTTTTTCAATTTTTACGCCGATAAAGGTAAAGATAAACAAGATTACCGCAATGCCTGCACAGATACCGCTGAGGATTAAGAACGCCTTATCCGTAACGTCGGAGGTTACCGAAAGTATGATCAACGCGCCTGCGATAATCAATTCCACAACGGCGTTGATAAAGTCGAAAGCGAAAGCGTTCTCTTTGTATGCACGAACGGTTGCGAAAATTGCGTTAATCAGCGTAAACACAATCGCGACGAGTAGCGCTACTTCGTAGAGTTTCTTTTCTTCTATGAATGCGCCGACAAGGTCGAAATTGAACGTGATCGCAAGGAAGAAACAAATGGTAAACGCCAACGTCAACAGGAAACGTACGCTGTTGAGAACGCAAAGGCGTTTGCCGAGTTTTGCAAACATAAGTACAAGGAATGCGAGCGCGCCAAATCCGGCAAGGATAACAATGCTGGGATCGAAGGCGATTTTTACGGGGAGATAACAGGTAATCGATATCATCGCGATCATATAAATCGCTACGCCCCAGGTAAAGATCATCGTCGATAAAAACGCAAATTTTTCCGATTTTTTACCAAAGAAAACGCCCGCAAGTGCCAACAGGAACGCTGCTGCAAGACCTGCCGCAATGGCATAGGAAACAAGACCTACGCCAAGCCCGAGAGTACTTTTCGGGTTGGTGGGCATAGGGATAAAGCCGAACAGTTTGTAGGGTGCGTCCGATACCTGCTCGAAAAGAGCAATCATACTCGTTTTATAGGGAATCCAATTAGCGGGAGTTCCTTTATAGAGCGTGAAAGGAAGGAAGAGCGCCACAATACAAGCTGCTGCAATGATAGCGGCAACAAGGCGATAAGCGATAGAGGATTGCCCTGCCTTTACGGGAGCGTTATTTTTAGGTTCGCTCATAATCAAAATCTCCTAGTTTTGATTTTCTATTCTATACGCACGCGCGCGTACCTATTAAAATAGAATATTTTTTAATATTATAGCACTTTTATTTTTTTCTGTCAATAGGAAAAAAGCTTTTTGACAAGCGAAGAAAAGAAAAAATAAGAAAAAAATGCGTTTTTTGTGCATTTTGTACATAAAAAAACGGAAAGGTTTTGAAAATTTCGTGAAAAGCCTTGAAAAAAAGCTCCGTTTGCGGTATAATGGTTTTGTTGGAAAGTGCGTAAAAGAAAAGCGCGTTTAATTTCGCTTTGACGAGGCGAAAGGAGTTTTTATGAGCGAATTGGAAAGAGTTGCAAAACAGATATCCGAAAAGTTGGGGATAAAATTTTCTTATTATGCAGAAAATATCCGTCCAACTACGGGGGTAGTTTGCGATAGGCAGTTTGAAGGCGTTATCGACGACGGTAGCTATACGTTTTTCCGTTTTTTGTTTAAGAGCGTGGGATATATCGGTGTATTAACGGGTGCAGGAGAGGCGGAACGCAACTATGCGACGCTGTTGCCTGCGTATATTGAGAGTTTTACGGAAAAGGAGACGGAACTTTCAAAAACAGAACACTTGAAACGGATTTTGAAAGGGGAAAGTTCTTCGATGGGTATATACAAATACGCCACGAAGTATTCCGTGCGCGGCGCGGCGTGTTTTACCATAGTGCTGCGTATTCCCAAGTTAATGGAAGAAACGTTGGCACTCCTTGAGCAATACGGCGGAAACAGTTTGGATACGGTGGTGCAGATGAACGCGCAGACCTGTGTGCTGGTGCGGTTTATCGACGGCGAGGAGGAAGACACCTATCGCGGTTCGGTGGATTATGCGGAATTTTTGGTGCAATCCATTAAAGAGGAGCTGGGGTTAGACGTTTCGGTGGGGGTAGGTCCGACCGTGCGGGAATTAAAGGACGTTGCACTTTCGTATGCGCAGGCGGAAAATACGTTGCGGTATGCCGACGTGTTTAATTTCCCGGGGCGCGTACACTCGTATCGGGAGTGTATTTTAATCAAAATGATAGAGGACATACCCGAATCAAAGCTGGTAGAGTACTTTTTGCAAATTACGGACGACCGTTTCAAAGAAGTGTTTGAGGACGACGACATGTTGGAGACGGCGGAGGCGTTTTTACAAAGCAGTTTGAACGTCAGCGAGACGTCCCGTAATTTGTATATGCACCGCAATACGCTGTTATACCGTTTGGATAAAATTGAAAAAGCGACGGGGTTGAATATCCGTTTGTTTTCGGACGCGGTATCTTTCCGCGTGTTGACGGTACTGCACACTTTATTAAAAAAATAAAGCTATCCGCCGAACGGATATGGGATTCGGCGGATTATTTTTTGTTTGAAAGGGACATAGTATAATCGTATAAGGAGCAAGCCATGGACGAAAATAAGAAAAACGATATGGATACAGGCGACGGTTTTTTCGACGATATTCCACAGGAAAACCAAGCGACGCTGAGCGGTGGCGGCACGGGTGAAAATTCGGGTGGATATTACGGTAACTACGTACCTGCCCCCATGAAACCGAGGAAAAGTACGGGAAAGCGCGTTGGGAAAATATTGGGCATTATTGCCTTATCGCTCGCCGTGTTTTTTAGCGGTATGCTGACGACGTGGTTATGTTTGGACGATGGGATACGCACGCTGATAAAGATAAAACGCACAATCGATAAGGAATATTATCAGGACGTGTCCGACGACGAGTTTTATCGCGTTTTGTTTTCGGCAATCAACGACGATTTGTTAGACCCGTATTCCGAGTATATGACGTATGAACAATTTCATGCGGCAGAGCAAAGCTTGGCAGGCAGGCGTAGCGGTATCGGCGTTTCGTTTATCACCAAGGACGAAAACCAAGAAGACCAAATGATGGTATATTCCGTGTCGGAAAATTCCCCTGCGGAGGCGGCGGGACTGCAATCGGGCGATAAAATTATCGGGTTTGGTAAAACGGCTGACACTATCAAGGCAAGCGTGGATTATGAAAAGGGATTAAAACCGTTTTTGAATAGCGTAGCGGATGGCGAGCCGTTCTATTTGAAAATCCAACGCGGCGGGCAGGATTTACTGATACAGCTCAGCCGAGAAGAATACGTGGAAAGCTACGTTTCCTATCGCACGAATAAGACTTCGTACGGATTTATCGGCGAAAATGCGTTGACGTACGTGGAAAAGGGGAAAGCGCTTAGCTGTTTGCCCGAGGGTACGGCGTATATCAAATTGTCGCAATTTACGGGCAACGCGGCGGCTGGGTTTCAGCGGATTATGCAGCAGTTCAAAACGGATAATATGAAAAATCTCGTTTTGGATTTGCGCGGCAACGGCGGCGGGTATTTGGACTACGCGCAATACATTGCGCAGTATTTTTGCAAAAATGCAACGGGCAGCCGTCCTTTGTTGACGGTGGCGGATTACGGCGAAAAGCAAGAAAGATATTATGCTAGCGGGAACGTCTATCGCGATTACTTTGCGGAAGATAGCCGTATCGTTGTGTTGGCGGATATCGGCACGGCGTCCGCGTCCGAGTGCTTGATTGGTTGTATGGTGGATTACGGCGCGATAGGCTACGAAGATATTTGTCTTTCTACGCGCGGCAGCGTGGCGAAAACGTTTGGCAAAGGGATTATGCAAACGACCTTTTATTTGGACGCGTCTAAAAAGGATTTCTTAAAATTGACCACGGCGGAATTGCGTTGGCCCGTTTCGTGGAAATCTATACACGCAAGGGGAATATTGCCCGAGGACGGAGCGCTGACGGTTGCGGAAAATTACGAGGGAGAAACGGAGTTGATTAATGCCGTTACATTGCTCTTTTCCTAAGGATTGCGCCACAGAAAATCATCAAAAAAGTATAGCAAAAGCGCATATCTTTTCGGATATGCGCTTTCACAATTTATTATGGAGGTGTTTCTTTGGGAAACGGAGTGAGCTTTGTTTTGTAAGTTGATTATACTTTGCGATTGCGAAAATACCGTTGTAAAATTGTGAAAATTTGCTGAAAATTACAAACAGCTCCCGATTTACTATTCGGGAGCTGTTTTTGATTACACAAGGGAATTATTTCGTTTTTGCGATAGACGCCAACGCTTTTTCCACAACGTTTTCAACGGTAAACCCAAAGTGAGGGAACAATACGCCTGCGGGCGCGGATGCGCCAAAGCTCGTCATGCAAACCGTTTCGCCGCAGTCGCCTGCGTATTTGTACCAGCTGTAAGGGCAAGCCGCCTCTACGCAAACTCTTGCTTTTACGCTGGCAGGGATAACGCTGTTTTTGTATTCTGCGCTCTGCTTTTCAAATTCTTCAAAGCAAGGCATGGAAACGACGCGCGCCTTTACGCCTTTTTCCGCCAAAGCCGCTTTCGCCTTAACGCAAAGTTCCACTTCCGAACCCGTACCCATGAGGAGTACGTCGGGCGTGCCGTCGCAATCTTCTAAAACGTAGCCGCCTTTGAGTGCCGCTTTGCCACTGTTTGCATACTGAGGCAAGTTCTGACGGGAAAGCACCAAAACGGTGGGTTCGTTACCCGAAAGTGCGGATACCCAAGCCGCCGCCGTTTCTTTGCCGTCCGCGGGACGGTATACTTTCAATCCGGGAACGGAACGGAGCATAATCAGCTGTTCGATAGGTTGATGGGTAGGGCCGTCTTCGCCGACGCCGATAGAGTCGTGCGTCATGATATACGTTACGGGCAATTTCATGAGTGCCGACAAACGCATAGCGGGTTTGCAATAATCGGAGAATACGAAGAACGTCGCGCAGTACGCCTGAATACCGCCGTGGAGTTGCATACCGTTTGCCATTGCCGCCATGGCGTGTTCACGGATACCGTAGTGCATATTTCTGCCTGCGTAGTTGTCTGCGGAGAACGTGCCGTATTTAATATCGTCGGTGTCTTTCATTTCGGAAAGGTTGGACGGGCCAAGGTCAGCCGAGCCGCCCATGAGTTGGGGCATCAACGCTGCCAACTGATTGAGAACTTTTGCAGACGTTTGACGGGTAGCCATCGGTTTTTCAAAATCGTACAGACCTTCTACGCTGTCAAAATCGGGCTTTTCGCCTGCCATTGCCTTTTTATAATCCGCCGCAAGTTCGGGATAAGCCTTTTCGTATGCCGCAAACAGCTCGTTCCAAGCTTTTTGCGCGTCTGCGCCTGCGTTTGCCGCTACTGCGCAATGGTCGAATACTTCCTGCGGGCATTCGAACGGAGCGTAATCCCAACCGAGGGTTTCCTTGGATTTTGCAAGGTTTTCCGCGCCGAGGGGCGCGCCGTGGCATTTTGCCGAGCCCTCCAAGGGCGAGCCGTAACCGATATGCGTTTTGCAGATGATAACGGAGGGCTTGTCTTTGCAAGCCTTCGCCGCGTTGATAGCGTTTGCA
Organism: Candidatus Scatosoma sp.; assembly: GCA_045594165.1. GTDB lineage: Bacteria > Bacillota > Clostridia > Christensenellales > Borkfalkiaceae > Scatosoma. The sequence goes on along the minus strand of JAZNXZ010000170.1, from coordinate 4,523 downwards.
AGGGCGTCTACGTCGTCGGGGCTTGCTACGAAATCCACGTGCAATACTTGCCAGTTTTGCGCCTTGAAACGACCTTCTACGTCCTCGCGGAAGGTAACGTCGGTGTCCCCTTCGATAGTGATATCGTTATCGTCGTACAGAAGAATAAGTTTGCCGAGGTTGTTTGCGCCTGCAAACGAGCAAGCTTCGTACGAGATACCTTCTTCCAAACAACCGTCGCCGCAGATTGCATAGGTGTAATGGCCTACTACGTCATAGCCGGGTTTATTGTATTTCGCCGCAAGGTGCGCTTCTGCAAGCGCCATACCGACCGCATTTGCGATACCCTGACCAAGAGGGCCCGTCGTCGTTTCCACGCCGTACGTGTGGCCGTATTCGGGATGACCAGGGGTTTTAGAGCCGAGTTGACGGAAACTCATCAAATCGTCTTTCGTAATGCCCATGCCGTAGAGGTGGAACAGGGTGTAGTTGAGCGCAGAACCGTGTCCAGCCGAAAGAATAAAGCGGTCGCGGTTGTCCCAAGCCATATCTTTGGGGTTAATTTTCAGGAATTTCTGAAAAAGGGTGTACGCGATTGGCGCGCAGCCCATAGGCAGACCGGGATGACCGGATTTTGCCTTTTCAATGGCTTCTGCGGACAGGATTCGGATTGCGTTAATGGTAGTTTTCTGTACGTCCATGTTAATTCTCCTATTGATTATGTTTTCAATTTTTTTTGTGATTGTGTCGGCGGCGTTATCGCCGCGCAAAGCGTTTTATTTCATCGCCTTTTCCAAAGGGGAAAGGTCAAGGAAGTCGTAATGTTTCAAAAAGGCATACAAATCGGCGGCGATTTTTTGACAACCGTCCGTGTCGTTGCTTTCTACGTTGATGGGCAAAATGGGGTCGTGCAAGCTCATGCGTACCAACGCCCAACCATTGCCGTTTTCTTTGTTATAACGCACTCTGCACCCCTCGTGGTTGTCGGGGGCGGGGGTTGCGTTGGGGTGATTTGCGGCGTACGCCTTAAAATCTTTCAGCATGGCAAATCCGAGCGTTTTGAAATCGCAACCGTCGGCAAAACGAAGGCGAATTTCCTGCGCTGCGGCGGGCATTTCCAAATCGGCAATCAAATCGGAAAGAGCTTTGTTTTCCTTGGCTGCTTTGGCAAGGGCGATTAGTAATCTCGTAATCAGATACGCGCCGTCGTCTAAGAAATAATTTTCTTTTAACGCCGCATGACCGCTCGTTTCGATTGCCAAGGGAGTATATTCCCCCTCGTTGTTCAAACGGATTGCCTCGTTGATAACGTTTTTATAACCGCGTTTGAAACGGTGATGTCTGCCGCCCTTTGCGGCGATAAACGTCGCCAAACCGTCGCTGGTAACCGAGTCGGTAACAATCGTACCTTTCTTTTCTTCCAGCAAAATAGCGGAAATAAGGGCAATTAAGCGGTTGCGGTTGATTTCCGAACCGTCTTTATCCACCGCGCCCGCGCGGTCTACGTCCGTATCGAAAATGATACCGAAGTCGGCGTTTGCGGCTTTTACCGCGGCACATACCGATTCCATAGCCTCTTTGTTTTCGGGGTTGGGAATATGGTTAGGGAACGTGCCGTCGGGGTCTAAGAATTGCGAACCCGTAACGTCTGCGCCCAAGGGAACGAGGACTTTATCCGCATAGAAACCGCCTGCGCCGTTGCCTGCGTCTACGATAATGTGCTTGCCTTTTAACGGCTGAGTTTCGCCGCAAGCGTTGCGGACGATATCTACCAAGGATTGTGCGTATTCGTTGAGGTAAGAACAATAAACCGTTTTGCCTACGGGTTTATCCGTAAAGGAAATTTCTGCGGCAATCGTTAAAATTTCTTTGATATCGCCGCCCTCTAAACCGCCGTTTTCCGAAAAGAATTTCAAGCCGTTGCGGTTAAAAGGCAAATGGCTTGCCGTAATCATGAGCGAACCGTCGGGACGTTCGTTTTCCGTCAGACGTTCGTCTTTGAGCAGCATAAACATGGACGGGGTAGTGGAAAGACCGGTCACCAGGGCGTCGTGTCCCGACAACGTAATCCCTTTCACCGCGCCTTCGCAAAGGATGGGGGCGGAGATACGGCTGTCGTGGCCGACGGCGATTAACAGTTTGTCCTTGCCCATTTTTGCGGAGAGCCAACGGCAAAACGCCGCCACGATATTTTGCGCCGCCGCTGGCGTGAGCGTAATCGGTTCGCCTTTGACGCCGTCTACGGCAACGCCGCGCACGTCTGTTCCGTTTCGTAAATTGAGATAATCTTGCAAAGTCATAAAATTTCTCGCTTTTTTTCTTTGTCCTACGGACAAAATATTACCTATACCATTATAGCGTTTTTATAAGGATTTTTCAAGCCTTTTACCGAAAAAATTTTTATTTTTTTACCGTTTGGGAAAAAAGTTTTTTAAGGGAGAAATTGTTACAGAAATTGATTTCGTTTTTTGAAAAAATATTTCATATTTTATTGACAGATACAGGCGGTTGTGTTACAATATACAATGAACATAAAGCCTACACCAAGGAGAAGATAATGGCACAGTTTGCAGTATCTACCGATTCCACTTGCGATTTGAAAAGCGCGTACGTCAAGGAAAGAGATATTTGGTTTGTACCTTTGACGTTTACCATGGAAAAGGGTGGAGAAATAGAAGAATATTTAGATAATTTTACGGCAGAGGAAGAATACGTATCTTTTTACGAAAAGGTTTCCGCAGGGCATTTTCCCCGCACGGCAAAGCTTAATTACGACGCGCATATGCAGCATTTTACCGCTCTTGCAAAGGCGGGCGTGAAAGAAGTGGTGCATTTTATGATTTCTTCGGGGCTTGCAAATACGATTACGATTACGCGGCAAGCCGCAGAGGACATGAAAAAAGAATATCCTGATTTTACCGTGTACGCAGTAGACCCTCTTTCCGCCACCGTTGGACAGGGCGTTTTGGTGGAGTTGGCGGCGGACTGCCGCGATAAAGGTATGTCTGCCGAGGAAACGTATGCGTTCTTGATGCAGGTGCGCCACCAAGTACAGCATTGTATTATCCCTAACGATTTATTTTATCTGAAAAAGGGCGGTCGCGTATCGGCGGTGTCGGCGGCGTTTGGTACAATGCTCAACATCAAACCCATGCTTTCGTTTGACGAAGAGGGAAAACTCAAAGTTTTGGAAAAATGCAAGGGCATGAAAAAGGCGTTTTCGCGTGTGGTAGACCATTTAAGCGTAGCCCCCGTGGCTGATTTTGACGGTAAACAGTTTGCCGTAATCGTGCATACCAACAACCCAAAGGGTGCGGAAGAATTGGCGGCGATTGTGGAAAGCCGTACGGGCGTAAAACCCAGAATTACCATTATGGGGCCCGTTATCGGTTCGCACGTAGGGCCTGGCTCGGTGTCTTGTTGTTGGATTTCCACAAAGACGAGAGAAGAATTGTTTAAGGCTTTGTATTAAAACGGTATTCCCGCGAAATGCGGCGAAAACCGTGCCATGATAAAACTGCATACGGACGAAAGGTACTCTTTTTGCGGAAAGAGTTTAATAGGGAAGAGAGAAATTTGCTGTATTTAGCAGAATTGCTCCGCTGCCTCCGCAACCGTAAGAACGCTTGTCCTTTCTCACTGCGAAAAGTGGGAAGAGGGGGGACGTGTACGCAATGAACGCCGTTTTCGGCGAAAAAAATCCGCGTATAAGGGCGTTGTAAGTCGGGAGACCTGCCTTGCGTTTTTGTTGCGATTTTCTGCGGATGGGCGGAAAAAATGCAAAGAGCCGTTTTTAGACAACGGCGATTTTTGGTTTTGTATTTTTTGCCCGAACGCAATCTGCGTTCGGGTTTGTTTTTTAGGAGGCGTTTTATGAAACGTATCAAAGTATTTCTTGTTTCCTGTATCTTTTTTGTGTTGTGCGCGTTTGGATTTTCCGCCTGCAAAAAGGGCGGCGAAGTAGAGTGTACCTTGCTGTCTGCAACGGATACGCAGGTGGTAATCCGCATAGACGAAACGGACGGCAAAGCCGTACTCCTTAACGCCATGGAAAAATTGCAAAGCAAAGGCGAATTGACCTTTACGGTATCGGGCGGCATGGTGACGGCAATCAACGGCGTGGAGAACGATACGACCAATTATATTTATTGGATGTTATACACTTCGGATAGCGAAATGTCCAATGCGGCGTGGGGAACGGTGGAATACGACGGGCAAACCTTGGGCAGCGCAGCGCTTGGTGCGGAAGATTTAATCGTGGCAAAAGACGCTATTTATATTTGGAAGTACGGTTTTTAACGAAAAGATAGGGTACGGTACGTGATGAACGAGAAACGGCGTAACGAAAAACGTGAAAAAAAGAAAGCGGTGCGCTCTGCAAAGGAGTGCGCCTATCTTGCTGTGTTCGTCGCGCTTGTAATCGGATTGCAAGTGGCGTTGTCTGCCGTGCCGGGGGTGGAACTCGTTACCCTGTTGTTTGTAACGTATGCGTTCGTATTTGGGATAGTGCGAGGCATGTTGGCAGCGACGGCGTTTTCCCTTTT
>JAZNXZ010000169.1:0-6126 GCA_045594165.1 Candidatus Scatosoma sp. | reverse complement strand
GAAAAAAGGCGCTGTTTTGTTTGCGGACGACGTGCTTTTATACGGTTGGGTGAGCGGCGAAGAACCGACGCCGCAAAAACGGCACTCTATCGTCGATAAAATTCGTTCGTATTTAGACACGGTTACGGCGGATAGAGATTTTATTACTTCGGTCTTAAACGTTGGGGACGGCGTGGCGCTGTCGGTGTACCGCGGGAAAGAGGATTAACGAAAGAGGTTGAATATGAAAGCAGAGCTTTTAGCGCCTGCGGGTAGCTATGCAAAAATGCGTACTGCGCTTTATTTTGGGGCGGACGCCGTATACGTTGGTGGGAAGCAGTTTTCTCTCCGCGCGTTCGCGGATAATTTTTCGGTGGAAGAACTGCGAGATGCCACCCAAGAAGCACACGCAATCGGCAAAAAAATATACGTAACGGCGAACGTTTTTGCACGTAACGCCGATTTTTGCGTTTTAGAAAGCTATTTTAAGACGCTTTCCGATATCGGCGTAGACGGCGTGATTATCAGCGACCCTGGGGTGATTTATTTGGTAAAACAGGTCGCGCCGAGTCTTACGATACATCTTTCCACGCAGGCGAATACGACGAATAAATACGCCGTTAAATTTTGGTGGGAGCAAGGGGTTTCGCGTATCGTTTTGGCGCGTGAGCTTTCGATAAAGGAAATTGCGGAAATCCACGATTTCGTTCCGCAAATGGAGCTGGAGGCTTTTGTTCATGGCGCAATGTGTATTTCGTATAGCGGCAGATGTCTGTTGTCCGATTATTTGGACGGGCGTTCTTCTAACCGCGGTGCGTGCGTGCAATCTTGCCGCTGGCGGTACGAAACGCGCGCTCTTAATGCGACGAACGGACAATCGGAATGGTTGCCGATCGAAGAGGACGAACGCGGTACGTATATCTTTAACAGCAAAGACTTGAACATGCTTTCGTATTTGCGGGATTTAGAAAACGCAGGCGTTAGTTCGTTTAAGATTGAAGGCAGAATGAAGAGCGGTTACTACTTAGCGACGGTCATCAACGCATACCGCCGTGTGATGGACGGACAAGCGTTCGATGCCTCCGAAAAAGAACTTTTGGCGGTGGCGCACCGCGAATACACGCAGGCGTATGCGCTTGGGCAAAACGGCGAAACGGTCAATTACGACGATAGCCAAAGCCGCGGTGATTATATCTATATTGCCGACGTTCTGGGTACGGAAAACGGATTTGTCAAGGTGGAGATGCGCAACCGTTTTAAGAAAGGCGATTTATTAGAAGTGCTTTCCCCCGATGGAAATTTCACGAAAACGTTTATTGCGGATGAAATTTACGACGGCAAAGGGGAAAGAACGGACGACGCGAAACGCGTGCAAGAAATCTATACGATTAACTGTCCGTACGAATTACACGCGGGCGATTATCTGCGCCGCAAAGTGTAAAGAGGAAGAATTATGAAAAAGATACTTTTGATAGCGACGGGGGGTACGATTGCCTCTCACTCGGGCGCGCAGGGTTTAATTCCTGAAATCGGCGCGGAAAATCTGTTAAAATGCGTTCCGGAAATTTTCGAGTTTTGTGAGCCGAGCGCGATACAGATTTTTAATATTGACAGTACGAACGTAACGCCCGACCATTGGGTACGGCTTGCGACGACGATTCGTGATTATTATGAGGAGTACGACGGCTTTGTCGTTTGCCACGGCACGGATACCATGTCGTATACGGCGGCAATGATGTCGTATATGGTGCAACACTCGCCAAAGCCTATCGTCTTTACGGGTTCGCAGCAGCCGATTGATAAAGAGGATACCGACGGACGTATCAATCTCCGCGATAGCTTTTTATACGCGGCGTCGGATAATGCCTCCGACGTAGTAATCGTGTTCCAAGGCAAGGTTATTGCAGGTACGAAAGCCAAAAAGATTCGCACCAAAAGCTTTAACGCGTTTACCAGCGTGGACTTTCCTAACCTTGCGGTGATTCGCGACGGGCGGATTATTCAGTATATCACCACGCCCAAGCAGGACAAGCCCGAATTTTACCTGACGCTAAACGAGAAAGTAGGGCTTTTGACGTTGACGCCGGGGGCGCGCAAGGAAATCTTAGACGCGTATTTCCGCATTTACGACGCGGTCGTTTTGTCGGGGTACGGCACGGGCGGTATCCCCGAGGGAGATTATTACGGCTTTTACGAAACGATTGAAAGCTGGGAGAAAAAGGGGAAAACTTTGGTCGTTACTACGCAGGTACAGCAGGAAGGCAGCGATATGAACGTCTACCGTGTGGGTAGGGGTTGGAAAAACCGTTTTGAGCTGTTGGAAAGCTATTCTATGACGTACGAGAGTATTATTACCAAGCTCATGTGGATTTTGGCGCAGGTCCAAGGGGACGATAAAGTGCGCGAACTGTTTTATAAAACGGTAAATTACGATTTAATCGGCTAATCTTTTCACGGAGAGAACATGAATAAGGAATTGAAAACTTTTGCGGATATTCAGTACGTTCGTCCCGATTTTGACGGCTTACAACGCTTTTACGAGGAGTTGAACGCACGGGTGGCGTCAGCAAAAAGCTATGAAGAAGTAAAGCGTTGTATTTTGGACGAAGAGGAATATTCTTCCCACGTCAACACTATGGCGACGGTGGTGGAAATTCGTCATACCGTCGATACGTCCGACGAGTTTTACGATAAAGAATCGGAATATATCCACCGCAGGCTTACCGAGGTAATGCCGTATATGCAGGCGTTTAATTTGGCGCTGATTGCCTCTCCTTTCAAAAAGGATATCGACAACGAATACGGAGCGCAATTCTTAAAAGCGGTCAAGCTCGGCGCGGATAGTTTTTGCGAAAAGAACGTTCCTTTGATGCAGGAAGAAAACGAGCTGACCAACCGTTATCAAAAACTGACGGCGGCTTGCAAAATTCCTTTTGACGGCGGCGAGCATAATTTGTTCGGGATATTGAAATATTTTTCCGATCCCGACAGGGAAGTGCGCAAGCAGGCGGCAAAGCTGTATGCGGATTTTTTTGAAAAGAACGACAAAGAACTGGGTGAAATTTTCGACCGCTTGGTAAAAATCCGCCATGAAATGGGCAAAAATATGGGTTTTTCGAGCTTTGTTCCGCTTGGATATATGCAACAAGGGCGCATGGATTACGACGAAAAGGACGTGGCGGCGTTCCGCCAACAAGTCTTGGAAGAGATTGTGCCTTTCTGTGAAAAGCTGTACAAGGCGCAGGCAAAGCGTATCGGCGTGGACAAAATCCGTTTTTACGACGAACAGTTAATCTTTTTGGACGGCAACGCCGTTCCTATCGGCGACAGCGCTTACCTCGTTGCGCAAGCGCAAAAAATGTACCGAGATATGAGCCGTGAAACGGGCGAGTTTATCGATTTTATGCTCGCGCACGAGTTGATGGATTTGGACAACAAACCCAACAAAGCGGCGACGGGGTATATGACGGCGTTGTGCGATTACAAAGCTCCGTTCGTGTATTCTTGTTTCAATGGTACGACGGGGGATGTGGACGTGCTCACGCACGAAATGGGGCATGCGTTCGCAGGGTATATGGCAATGCGCAATCAGCCCTTGCAGGCACTTTGGAGCGAGTCGACGGACATTGCCGAAATTCACTCTATGGCGATGGAGCAATTTGCTTATCCGTACGCTGAACTGTTTTTTGGCGACAAAGCGGAGCAATATCGTTTTCAGCATTTGCAAGAGGCGATTACCTTTATTCCGTTCGGCGTAGCGGTGGACGAATTTCAGCATATCGTTTACGAAAATCCCGACATGACGCCTAACGAGCGTACGGCGGCTTGGAGCGCGTTGGAAAAGAAATATATGCCTTGGCGGGACTACGGCGAAGAGAACGACTTTTTCCGCCGTGGCGGTTGGTGGTATCATAAATTACACATTTATCACTATCCGTTCTATTATATCAATTACACGCTGACGACCATGGGTGCAATGGAATTTAAGAAGAAAATGGCAACGGACAAAACGACATGTTGGCAAGATTATATGACGCTTTGTAAAGTGGGCGGTTCGCTTGGGTATTTGGATACCTTAAAAGCGGCTAACCTTGCAATTCCCTTTGAAAAAGGCGGCGTAAAACGTGCTATATCCTGTGCGATAGAGATTTTAAGTAAGCAAATACAGGAGTAATTATGAGAAAATCACAGTTAAAAAAATATGCAAAATTGATTGTAAAAATGGGCTTGAACGTTAAGAAAGGGCAGACGGTATTCGTTGCCGCAGGGCTCGACCAACCCGATTTTGTTACAATGGTTGTCGAAGAGTGCTACAAGGCGGGTGCAAGCGAGGTGTACGTAGAGTGGAGTCATCAACCTATATCCAAACTCAACGCGCAGTACCGCAGTTTGGAATCGTTATCCAGCCTTTCCCCGTGGGAGCTTGCCAAGTGGGAATTTAAGGCGAATAATTATTCTTGCCGTTTATTTATCGAATCTTCCGACCCCGATGGCATGAACGGCGTTGACCAGGAAAAGATGAGTAAAGCCCGTCAGGCGACCTATCCGCAAATCAAACCCTTCCGCCAAAAAATGGAAAACAGACATCAATGGTGCATAGCCGCCGTCCCTGGCAAGGCTTGGGCGAAAAAAGTCTTCCCCGAAATGTCCGAAAGCAAGGCGGTGGAGGCTATGTGGCAGGCAATTTTACGTGGTGCGCGCGCGGATAGTAAAAACCCCGTGCAGGCGTGGAAGGAACACAACGCAGACCTTCGCGCACGTTGCGATTATCTCAACGCTTTGGGTCTGAAATATTTGGAATATAAGAGTGCAAACGGTACGGATTTGACCGTGGAACTTCTTCCCGACGGCGTATTTACGGGCGGGATTGAAAAGACCTTAAAAGGCAGAGCGTTCAACCCGAACATCCCCACGGAAGAGGTGTTTACCTCGCCCAAGGCAGGCGCGGCGGAAGGGATTGTGTATTCCTCCAAACCGCTCTCGTATATGGGGGAATTGATCGATAATTTTTCGCTCCGCTTTGAAAACGGCAAGGTCGTGGAGGCGAAAGCAGAGAAAGGCGAAGAACTTCTTCAAAAAATGGTAACGATGGACGAGGGCGCAGGCAAACTTGGCGAGTGCGCGTTGATTCCCTACACGTCGCCTATCAATCAGTTGGGCGTACTGTTTTTCAATACGTTGTTTGACGAAAACGCTTGCTGTCATTTTGCGGTCGGGCACGGATTTAACGAGTGTTTGAAAGGTTTTGAAAAGATGACGGACGAAGAAATCAAGGCGCGCGGCATTAACGATAGCATGATTCACGTCGATTTTATGATTGGTACGGCGGATTTGTCCATTGTCGGCGTTAAAGAAAACGGCGAACGTATACAAATTTTCAAAGACGGCGTTTGGGCGTTTTAATTATACAAAATTGCGGTATAAATAATAAAAACAAAGAAGGTATCACTTATGACAAAAATAGACATTTTTTCGGGGTTTCTCGGTGCAGGGAAAACAACGCTGATTAAAAAATTAATCAAGGAAGCATACGCAGGCGAAAAAGTCGTTTTGATTGAAAACGAATTTGGCGAAATCGGTATCGACGGCGGTTTTTTACAGGATGCGGGGATTAATATTACCGAAATGAATTCGGGCTGTATCTGTTGTTCGCTCGTTGGCGATTTTTCCAAAGCTTTGCAACAGGTTGCAACGGAATATGCCCCCGACCGTATCGTAATCGAGCCGTCGGGCGTTGGGAAACTTAGCGACGTTATTAAGGCGGTAAAAAACGCAAAAATCGACGGACAACTCAATGCGTTCTGCACGGTAGTTGATGCGGCAAAATGTAAAATGTATCTTCGGAACTTCGGCGAGTTTTTCGGCGACCAAGTAGAAAATGCCAGCTGCATTATTTTGTCGCACACCGACAAAGTATCCGAGGATAAGCTTGCGGCTGCCGTGGCGTTATTAAAGGAAAAGAACGCTACCGCTACGGTTGTAACCGCGGCGTGGGACAGCCTTGACGGGAAGGCGATTTTGTCGGCAATGGAACGCAAAGACAGCTTGCAGGCAGAATTAGAACGCCTTTCTAAGGAAGTGGAACACCACCACGACCACCATGAGCATCACCATCACGATCACGAAGAGTGTGGCGATCCTAATTGT
>JAZNXZ010000168.1:0-2534 GCA_045594165.1 Candidatus Scatosoma sp. | reverse complement strand
TCGTCCGCGTTGGCAAGCTTTGCAGCCTCGATACATTCTTCGTCGCTTGCGTCCAAACGCCCATAACGGATATTTTCCATAACCGTACCCGTGAACAGGTTGGTATCCTGCAAAACAATCCCCAAGGAGCGGCGCAAATCCTCTTTGCGGATTTTATTGATATTGATACCGTCGTAACGGATTTTGCCGTCTGCAATATCGTAGAAACGGTTGATAAGGTTGGTAATCGTCGTTTTCCCCGCACCCGTAGCACCGACAAACGCAATTTTCTGCCCCGGCTTTGCGTACAGAGTAACGTCCGTCAATACCTGCTTTTCAGGCACGTAGGAAAAGTCCACCATATCCATAACAAGGTCGCCTTTCAGCTCGGTATACGTCGTCGTGTCGTCCGCTTTGTGGTAATGTTTCCACGCCCACAACCCCGTACGCTCCGTCGTTTCCGTCAACGCGCCGTTTTCGTCGTATTTTGCGTTGACCAAGGTTACGTACCCCTCGTCGTGTTCGGGTTCTTCGTCCATAAGGGCAAATACGCGGCTCGCCCCAGCCAAGCCCATGGCAATCATGGATACCTGTTGCGAAGTTTGGTTGACAATCTGCGTGAAGTTTCTGGACATACCCAAAAACGCCACGATAACGCCGATACCAAGCGCCGTTCCCTTGTCAAAGAATATCGTGCCCCAGCTGACGTTTTTCGCGCTGAGCGCAAACAACGCGCCGCCAACAATCGCAATCAATACGTAAGTAATATTGCCGATATTGCCAAGGATAGGCCCTAAGACGTTGCCGTACACGTGCGCACGTTCGCTGTCCTTAAACAGCTTTTGGTTCAGCCTTTCAAAATCCTCTTTGGCGCGTTCTTCATGGGTAAAGACTTTGACGACTTTCTGTCCCTTCATCATCTCTTCCATAAAGCCCTCTTCTTGGGCAAGGGACATCTGTTGCGCAACCATGTATTTTGCGCTGCCGCCGCCGATTTTCTTCACGACGAACGTCATGGCAAACGTGGACACAAGCACCACGAGGAACAGCCAAAAGCTGTAATACGTCATCAATACAATCGTCGTAATCAAAGTAAGCGAACTGCTAAGCAGCGTTGGCAAACTCTGCCCGATAAGCTGACGGGTGGCGTCGGTATCGTTGGTATACGTACTCATAATATCGCCGTGCGCGTGCGTATCAAAGTATTTAATCGGCAATTTCTGCATTTTCGCAAACATATCCGTACGCAGATGGTACAGCATGCCTTGCGTAACCGTCGCCATAATCCGCGTGTAAGTAAACGCCGATAAAATGACTGCACCGTATACCGAAATCATCATAATAATCAAGCCGATTAGTTTTTTCTCTATCGCCGCCGTCATACCGCCGAGCGCAATCGCAGGCGTAATGACTTCGTCCACAATCGACACCATGAAGATGGACGAAACCAAGCTCCCTACGGAGTTGAGCGCGATACAGATAAGTGCCAAAATCATACGCCATTTATAATAACGGAACAGCGTTTTGAATAGGCGTTTGAGCGTGCCTTTTTTAATTGCGCCCTTAGGTACGGGCATGCCTCTGCCGCGCATAGGTCCTTTGGGCATTGTGGGTTTTCTCGTCGCTGTTTGTGCCATTACGACTCACCCCCTTTTTCGTCGTCAGACGATTTACCTTTCGTCTGCGCCTCGTAAATTTCACGGTAGATTTCACTACTCTGCATCAATTCGCTATGGTTGCCGCACGCCACAATCTTACCGCCGTCAAGGAGCAGAATTTTGTCCGCGCTTTCCACGGACGCCACGCGTTGCGCAATGATAATTTTCGTCGTATTCGGCAATTCCTGCGCGAACGCATAACGAATGAGCGCGTCCGTCTTGGTATCCACCGCCGACGTAGAATCGTCCAAAATCAACACTTTGGGCTTTCTTAAAAGGGCGCGTGCAATGCAAAGACGTTGCTTTTGCCCGCCCGAAACGTTTGTGCCGCCCGCCTCGATATAGTGGTCGTACCCGTCGGGGAAAGAACGGATAAATTCATCCGCTTGCGCCAGCTTGCACACCCGTTCAATCTCTTCGTCCGTGGCGTTTTCGTCCCCCCAACGAAGGTTTTCCTTAATCGTACCTGAAAAGAGTACGTTCTTTTGCAAAACGACGGAAACTTCGCGGCGCAGAGTATCCAAATCATACTCTTTCACATTGACGCCGCCCACGTACACTTCCCCTTCCGTCGCGTCGTACAAACGGGGAATTAGCTGTATCAGCGTGGTCTTAGACGAACCCGTGCCGCCCAAAATCCCCACCGTTTCCCCCGATTTAATATCCAAATCGATATCGGAAAGGGCGAACTTTGCCGCCTTGGCGGAATATTTGAAATTGACGTTTTCAAAACGGATAGAACCGTCTTTTACTTCGGTTACGCCGTTTTCGGGGCTGACGATATCCGTTTCTTCGTTCAGCACCTCCGCAATACGGCGCGCCGATTCAATGGACATAGACAGCATGACGAAAATCATAGAGAACATCATAAGACAGGACAACATCTGAATCCCGTAC
>JAZNXZ010000167.1:0-2718 GCA_045594165.1 Candidatus Scatosoma sp. | reverse complement strand
CAAGGGTATGGTCGGCAAAGTTTATAACGAATACGGCAAGTTGATGGTGCAAGGCTCGAATTTGATTGACAACGAACAAATCACAATCGAATCCGACCTCGTCGTTCTTGCGGCGGCAATCGAACCCGAACCCTCGGTTAGAAAGATTGCAACCCTTTTGACGACGAGTATCGACACCAACAATTTCCTTACGGAATCGCATGCAAAGCTCCGTCCCGTAGAAAGCCCTACGGCAGGCGTATACCTCGCAGGCGTATGCCAAGGCCCTAAGGATATCCCTGAAACGGTATCGCAGGCGTCGGCGTGTGCGGCAAAAGTAATCGGTTTGCTCGTAAAAGACAAACTCAAAACCAACCCTTGCGTGGCGCAGCCCGACGAAATGATGTGTAACGGTTGTAGCCAATGCGCCAACGTATGCGCTTACGGTGCGATCACGTACGTGGATAAGGAATTCCGCGTTGGTCGCGGTACGGAAATCCGCCGCGTAGCGTCCGTCAACCCGGCAGTATGTCAAGGTTGCGGCGCTTGTACGGTAACTTGTCCTTCGGGCGCAATGGATCTGAAAGGGTTCAGCTCCAAGCAAATCATGTCGGAGGAGGAAGCGATATGCAAGATGTAAGTACGGAAAAGAAAGAATTTGTACCCAATATCGTAGCGTTTTGCTGTAACTGGTGTTCGTATGCCGGCGCAGACCTTGCAGGGTCTAGCCGTCTTACCTATCCCGCAAACGTAAAGATTATCCGCGTACCTTGTTCTTGCCGCGTCAACCCCATGTTCGTGTTGAAGGCGTTCCAGCAGGGCGCAGACGGCGTAATTTTGTGCGGTTGCCACCCCGGCGATTGCCATTACGTAACGGGTAACTACTATACCAGAAGAAGAATGGCGCTGCTGTACAGTTTCCTTAATTATATGGGTATCGAAAAAGAACGTACCCGTGTAGAGTGGGTATCTGCGGCAGAGGGCGCAAAATTTGCGGCGGTTATGAACGATTTTGTGAAAACCGTTACCGACCTTGGCGAAAACAAACGCCTTACCGACCTGAGAGTAAAGGAGGGCGAATAAGATGAAAGACGTTGAATTGAAAATGCTCGAACGCGCAAAGGCATTGCTGGAAAGCGGTGAAGTGGCGCGCGTCGTAGGTTGGAAGAAAGGCGATTTTATTTTTGACCCGTCCCCTGCGGTATTTGAAAGCGTAGAAGAATTGGAAAAGGATTTCGTCTACAACTGGTTCTGCGGTGCAAACCTTTCCAAATATTTAATTCAAATTGCAAAGAAAGAGGGAAAAACGGCGGTTTTCCTGAAACCTTGCGACACGTACAGCTTTAATCAGCTCGTCAAAGAACACCGTATCAAGCGTGAAAACGTATACGTGATTGCGGTAGAGTGCCTTGCAAAGCTCGACGTGGAAAAGATAAAGGCGCAGGGCGTAAGCTCCGTTGTCAACGTGGACGTGGTAGAAAAGAAAGTTACCGTTACCGATTTGTACGGCGACGTAACGGTATTGAACAAGCCTGACGTCATTTTGACAAAGTGCGAAACCTGCAACAAAACCCATCAGGTTAAAGACGAAGAAATTATTCTGCACGAAAGACCGGAACGGGACGTGGACCGTTTTGCCGAAGTGGTAAAACTCGAAAGCATGACGGAGGACGAACGTTTTGCATACTGGCGCAACCAGCTTAGCAAGTGTATTCGTTGTAACGCGTGCCGTAACGTATGTCCCGCATGCTCTTGCGTGAAATGCGTATTTGATAACCCCGCGTCGGGTATTGCGGCAAAAGCGAACGACGACAAGTTTGAAGAACAACTCTTCCACGTAATCCGTGCATTCCACGTAGCGGGCAGATGTACCGACTGCGGCGAGTGTTCGAGAGTATGTCCGCAGAACATTCCTTTGCACCTATTGAACAGAAAGTTTATCAAGGATATCGACGGGTTCTACGGCGAATATCAGGCGGGTGAAACCTCCGAAGGCAAGACGCCGCTCACTTCGTACACCGAAGGCGACGTTGAAGCCAAAGACGTATTTAACGGGGAGGCGAAATAATGTTAAAAATAGCAAAAGATAGATTGAACGAACTGTACGCGAAAATCGACGAAACGATGGGCTTGTTTATCCCCATCAAGCGTGCAGGCGAAGTAAATTACGCGGTGTGGAAAGACGGTAAGGAAGTTTCTTTGGAAACGTTAAAGACGGTGAAATCCCCGAAAAACGCCTTCTTCCCGCAGACCGAGAACTTAATGAAGTTCAAAAAGGACGGCAACAATCTCGAAATTGTGGACGTTCGTGAAAAACTCAGCGAAAAAATCGAAGACAGACCTTTCGTTATGTTCGGGGTAAAGGCTTGCGATTACAAGGCAATCGAAGTGCTGGATAAGGTATTCCTTGCCGAGCCTGTGGACAGCTATTATCAGATGAGAAGAGAGGCGTTTACGATTGTTACGCTGGCTTGCTCCCGTCCGGAAGAAAGCTGTTTCTGTGGCGTATTCGGTATCGACGCTACTGCACCTGCGGGCGACGTAACGACGTGGTTAGACAGCGATTATCTCTATTGGCAGGCGAACACCGAAAAAGGTGAAAAATTGACGGAACTCGTCAAAGATTTGCTTAGTAACGGCGGTGAAAACGAAGTAGCTGCGCAGCAGGAAAAGACCAAAGCGATTATGGCAAAATTGCCGTATGCGACCTTAGACCTCAGCCGTTTCAAACCCGAAAAT
>JAZNXZ010000166.1:0-2486 GCA_045594165.1 Candidatus Scatosoma sp. | reverse complement strand
ACCGTGTTTTCCTGCGTGGAAGCAACGAGAGCACCTTGACGAAGACGTCTTTTTCTCTTTCTGTTCTTGGTTTCAGCTTTGTGGTTCTTACCGCTGTGGGAACGGTTTACTTTCCCGGAGCCGGTAAGCCAGAAACGCTTTTTCGTACTGCTATGAGTTTTCTGTTTAGGCATATTTTTATCCTCCGAATTTTTTTACAAATTTTAATATTTTCTAAGCTTGTCCTTGCGGAAAAGCATAGCTTTCCTTTTTTATTTCGCGGGCGAAAGAATCATCAATATATTTCTGCCTTCCGTCTTGGGTTCTTTGTCCATAACCGCTTTGCCGCCGAGCATATCGAAGAAACGGCGCATTACGTCAACACCCATTGCCGCGTGCGCCTGCTGTCTGCCGCGCATACGAATCGACACCTTTACTTTGTTGCCGTCGCCAAGCATTTCCATCGTCTTTTTCGCCTTGACGTTCAAATCGCCAATATCAATCGTCATGGAAAGATAGATTTCTTTGAGTTCCACAACTTTTTGGTTTTTGCGGTTTTCTTTTTCGCGCTTTGCCTGTTCAAACTTGAACTTGCCGTAGTTCATAACTTTACATACGGGGGGAACGGCGTTAGGGGAAATTTTCACAAGGTCCAAGTCCGCCTCTTCCGCAATACGCAAAGCCTCTGCCGCGCTCATAATACCGAGCTGTTCGCCCTCTGCCGAAATAACTCTTACTTCTTTATCACGAATTTCTTCGTTGATTTGATGCTGGTCTTTAATGGTAGTGTACCTCACAACAAAAAATTAAAGGGTTGCTTTTGCACAAGCAACCCTTTTTACGCATAATCATCCCCGCTTTTCCGCGGTAAGAAAAATTATCGAGCCGTACCAGTCATAACCGCACGGCGAGAAGGTTCGCTTCTGCTTAGCCTAATCATATTAACATAAAGCAAACCGACTGTCAAGCAAATTTTAACGGTTTTTTGAAATTTTTTACAATTATTTTTCGATTGCGTCCGCCAAATACCGCGCAATGTTTGAAAGTTCGATTTCCATGCGCTCACGTATCGGTTGCGGCGTGTTGGGTTGGATACGGGTTTCCAAAGAAAGAACCCCTTTGTAGCCGATTTCGTGCAACCCTTTGATAAAGCCGTCCCAATCGGTTTCGCCTTGGAAAGGGATCAAATGCCGATCTTGTCCGTATCTATCGTCGTGAACGTGCAACGTGGCAAGATCGTCGCCGAGGAGCTTAATCGCCTTGTATATATCCCCCTTTTCCGCGTTGAAATGACCTACGTCTAAACAAACCTTGATATACTCGTCGTCAATTTCGCGTATGAGCTTTTTGATATTTTCTATATACGAAAAAGAGGAATTTTTCGGGAAAGGCATATTTTCAAAACACACCGTCACATTACACGCACGGGCGAACGGCGCAAGCTCCGTCAACATTTGCCGGTTGAGTTCAAAATCCTCTTCCATTTGATAGGGTTCGCCAAGATACAATCTCGGCATAAAGGGATGCACGATTACCTTAGGACAATCCAAATACGTTGCGCCTACAATGCATTTTTTGAATTGTTCCACCGTTTTCGCCCTGCCCTCTTTCGTCAGGTCGTCCACGTGCGGCCACGTACCGTGTAATTGATGAAACACCAAGCCGTTACGTTTCGCACAGGCGTTCAGCTCGGTAAGATACCCCTTAAATTCTTCGTCGGTCATCTGATACAAGGGTGATTTTTTCATAGAACCCAAGCCCTGATAATCAATTCCGTCATAGCCGTGCGCTTTCATCACGGGCATACCCTGTTCAAAATTGTCAAAGCTAAAATATGCGTCCGAGATAATGCCCGTTTTTAACATAATCGCTCCTTTTTATACCGCGCCGTCCGCTTTTGTTGCCAAATACTTGGCAATCCCTGCAAGCGCGCGTTGCATTTGGTCGAGCATCGGCTGCGGCGTTCCCGTGCCAATCATCGTTTCCAAAGAAATGACGCCCTTAAACCCGATATCTTTTAATCCGCGCGCGAAACCGTTCCAATCCACCAACGCCTGAAACGGGAGCGCGTGTCTATCCTGCCCAAACGCGCTGTCGTGGACGTGCAACGCCGCCAAATGATTGCCGAGCAAGCAAATCGCGCCGTAAATATCCGTACCGACCGCCTCAAAATGTCCCGTATCCAAACACGCCTTGATATATTCGTCGTTGACTTCGTCTAATACGCGTTTAATATTTTCAATATAAGACATTGCCGTACCTTGGGGCGCGGCGACGTTTTCTATGCAAACGGTAACGCCGTGTTCCCTTGCAAAAGGCGCCAGCTGTTTGAACAAACGGGCGTTGAGCGGAATTTCCTCTTCGCTAGGCGAATTGGTCAATAATCCGGGCATAAACGGATGCACGACGATTTTCGGGCAGCCTAAAATTTTTGCACCCAAAATACTTCTTTTGAAGTGCTTGATTTGCGTTTGACAGCCCTCTTCCGTTGCAAAATCCACACACGG
>JAZNXZ010000165.1:0-19119 GCA_045594165.1 Candidatus Scatosoma sp. | reverse complement strand
GAAACGCATTGACCGCCGTAGAGTACCGATTGATACATAGCGTATACGTCGGATGCAAACTGCGGTTCGTACGTACAAACGCTTGCGGGGGCGTGCAATACGCCGGGGGGAACGTCCCAACCCGTGTCGAGTTCAATCTTGTACGCTTGCGAATAATCGAGCAAATGATTGTCGCCCTTGTGGAAATTTTCAAGGCATTGTTTGATTTCCTCTTTCGAGCAATCGGGGTTCAGCCCAAAGAACGTGAACGGGAACTCGCCGCCGTGGTTATTCACCTGCGCGGGGAAGAAATACATTTCGGGTTTGCCTTCCGCGCCTACGCGCTTTGCGTGTTCGTCACGGTGGTGGATATGGTGGGGCAAAGGACCTGCGTTGTCGAAGAATTTCGAGAACATAGGCCACTTGTGATACTTATCCCACAGCTCGCCGATAACCTGATCTTTGAGTTCGTCTACAACGTCGCGCAGGAGCATTTGTTCGCTGCCGTCTTTCGATACAACGTAGGAAAGCCCTTCGTCGTCGGGGGTAGCAGGGCCGTTTTCCGCCCAAGTGGTGGAGGCGAACCATCTTTCGTCAATACCGCCTCTTTCCAAACCCAACACGTAATAATCGTCGGGGTGCAGTTTAATACGTTTGCCGGGGCGGCAGAACGATCTGGGTACCCACGTGGGTTTCAAACGCAAAATGCCGTTGCCTTCTTTGAAAAGTTTTTCGCTGAGTTTCATTTTCCTTTTCTCCTTATTGAAAATTGATTTTTATTTGATAAGTTTTACTTGTCTTAGCCTTAATCGGTTGCATTTCAAAACGGTCAAACCGCGTCAGAGCAGGTTCGATACCCAATGCGTAATCGCCGCTTATCATGCTCTTCCATTGCAGGGTAACGGGGAAATCTTTCGTATCGTATTCCATAACGACCGTAATGCCCAAATCGGGGTTGTGTAAACGGATTTTGCCTTCGGTAAGGGTATGGTAATACACGTCCTCGTCGTTTGTATCAAGCGGCGGCGTGATTTTGAACATCTCGCTCTGCCGCTTGTTGGCAATTTCGGTCAGCGGATCGCTTTGGATAGCAGGGACGTCTAATTGCAGACACTCGTCCAAGAACGGATACCCGTAGTTGACGTGGTACAAAAATACGTATTCGCTGTCCTGAAAGGCCGCGTTTTCCACGGTGTCGTTGATTTCCAAGCCGCTTTCCGTGATTTTATATGCGCGGTGCAATATCAGGTTTTTGCCGAACAGCGCGCTCTCTTTAATATCGCCGCAGACGTAAATTACGCCGTCCTTTTCGTAATGGTACGCGTTGTCCGCTTTCTTATAATGCAGACTGCCGTGGACGGGCTTATCCGCTACGCAGCCGGACACGTTATCCATACCGCAGGTGTATAAAAAACCGCCCTCAAAATTGCCCGTAAAATCCCGTGCGCCGTCGTTTAAGCCGTTTTTGCTGAGAAAGGACAGGTTGACGCCCTTAAAATTCGCCCAAACGATATCGAGGGCGTTGTCCTTGTTAAAAAGCAGTTCCAAACCGCCGTTGCGGACCAAAATACACCGCTTATCGGCAATTACGATATCCTGCGCAAAGCAAACCTGCGCTTTGTTTCCCACCTTTTTTTCGTCCATGATCATTCCTTTTGGCGAGCGCGTACGGCGCAAACGCCTTGCTTTTTCGTCAGTATAACACGCTTTATCTATAAATAATAGATAAAATCATACGTAAAAACATTGTTTTTGTATAAAAAATGTGATAAAATATGGTTATGGATATTAAATACAACAAAGAAAAACTGGCGCAAATTTTAGAAAACGTGTACACGCTGTTGCAAACGCCAATCAGCATTTTCGATAAGGATTTTCAGTTTTTGACTTCCTACCCGCCCGAGGGGTATTTGACGGATTTTTGCCGTATGATTCGCGAAGACCCTCAGCGTTTGGGGAAATGCCGTCAATCGGACGAGGAATCGTGTGCGCTTTGTAAAAAGACCAACCGCACCTTTTCTTATCTTTGCCATGCGGGGATTCGGGAAACGATTACGCCCATTCGCTTTGAAAAGACGATCATCGGGTACATTTTGTTCGGCGAATACCGCATTGCAGGTATGGAAAAGGACGTGGCGGCGTATGCGGCGGAAAACGGTATTTGTGCTGAAAAATTGCAAACGGCATACCAAAAATTGACAGTGCTTACTGAAAAACAGGTGACGGCGACGTGCGAAATTTTGCAATCTTGCATTTTGCAGTTTTGGATGTCGGAGGCGATTTTGCTCCAAGAAAATGAGCTGGTGGAAAGGTTGAAAAAATTTATCGAGGATAACTTGCACGAGTCGTTGACTACGGAAGATTTGTGTAAAAATTTCTTCTTGAACAGACAGCAGTTGTATACAATTTTCCGTGAAAGCTTTTCCGTGCCCGTAAAGCAATACGTGTTAGAACGAAAAATTGCGCGCGCCAAACAGTTGCTTTCGACGACGAATGTGTCGGTGACGGCGGTTGCCGAAAGGACGGGTTTTGCCGATTATAATAATTTTATCCAACGCTTTAAGAAGATGACGGGCGTTACTCCTCTGCAGTACCGAAAACGGAAAAAGGGATAAAAAAAGAGCGTCATCGCGACCCGTATAGGGGGAGATGACGCCTTTTGTTAAGCGTATAGTTTTATAAATTTTTGTGTCAATCGCCGTCGTGATGCCGAACAGACTTGTTTTTTCTGTACTCCGCAGGGGTACTGTTAAAATGTTTTTTGAACAAGCTGTGGAAATGCGAGGGGGATTCAAAGTTTAATTCGTTGGTAATCTCCATCAAAGTCATATCCGTAAGCGAGAGTAAATCCTTGGCGTATTGCAATTTGGTGCGGTTGACGTACTGCGTAATCGTGCAATGCATGTGTTTTTTGAAAATACGCGTTAATTGCGGATAACTATAAGGCAACTCTTGTTGCGCCGCCTTGATCTGCTCACTGGTGATCAACGGGTTGTTCAACTGCTGGATCAACGGTTTTAAGACGGCGGGGATACTCTGTCCCTTTTGCCACTGCTCGATAAATTTCAATAAAATGGTTGAGAAAATAATATTACACTGCTGTTCGGTATACGGGGTGCTTTCGTTTTCCAAGGTTTGGATATCCAAAAGCATATTCGTAAATTTCTCAAGCGAGCTGGGGGATAAAGAAAAGTACAGGGGTTGTTCCGTAGCGCAAATTTCATCATATAGCGTAGGGGAATACATATCGAGCAGTCCGCGTACGTAAGAATCCTGTGCGGCGATACAAATCGCCTGATACTGATTTTTAATGCGATCGGGATAGAAGAACGCGTGTTGGTCCTTTGGACCGATTAGGCATGCCATACCCGCCGACATCAGCTTTTCTTCGCCGTTGATGCGGTGCAAAATATGGTCGCTGAGTACGATTGCCATTTCCCAATGCGTTTGTCCGTGATACAGAGGGTATTCGAAATTTACCCAATAAAACGAAGTGTTTGCGTTTTTCCACGGCGAACAATGTTCAAAAGTGCTGAGTATGGGACCTTCCGTTTCGGAAATCGTTCCAAGGAAAGGATAAATTTTGCTCTTCTTTTTCTCGTCCATGGATTTATTATAACACCGCAAAAATTAATTGTCAATACCTTTTGAGATTTTTAAGAACAGAAATATTTTCAGATAAAAAAACTTCCAGTAGAAATATAGGCTTGATTGTTAAAAATCGGTGCAAATTCTTTTTGAAAAAACGCTAAAAAGGCTTAAAATATCGTTTTTTCTCAAAAAATCTGGGTTTTAGCGCGTCGTGAAAAGAAATGTGATTTTTTATAAAAGAATAAAAAGGTGTAAAAAAAGTGCAATAAAACAGCACGTTTTTGCAATCTAGCAGTAATGACAAAAGCGGAAAAGTGTGATAAAATGAACAATGTAGGAGTGTATGCATTTTTTTGCGTAACAGCCATTTTTTTGGCACGATGAGAGGATATTATGAAGGCGAAAATTGTTAAGAAACAAGACAACCTGCTCCTTACCGTAAACGATAAAACGATCGCGCCGGCTGCTTACATGAGTTATTTGGAAGAAAATGCGGATTACGCAGGCTTTCAAAAGGCGGGGTACGATTTATTTTGCGCTTGTATTTATATGGGGGATTGCCCAATTAATGAATTTTCGGGGGTTCGTCCGTTTGGTGACCATATTTGGAAAGCGCGCGACGTTTACGATTTTTCACCTCTGCACAACAGTGTAAAAAAAATCGTGGGGGACGGGACGGCGCAAACGTATATTATGCTTCGCGTCAATCTCAATACGCCGATGTGGTGGCGGAAAGAAAACCCTGACGAACTGACGGAAAACAGCGACGGCAACGTATATATGCAATCGGTTTTTTCCGAGAAATGGAAAAAAGATGCCAAAACGTTTTTGACGAAACTTTGCGAATACGTGCGCACGTTTGAATATAGCGAGCACGTCGTTGCTATACAGGTGGCTGGCATGCAGACGGAAGAATGGCTTGCTATGCGCACGGGTACGGGTGCGCTTGACTATTCGTTGCCGGCACAAAGAGCTTTTGCAGCTTGGCTGCGAGAAAAATACGGTGTCGAGTTTGACGTCCTGCCTATGCCTGCAAGAGAAATCGTCAGCGTGCACGACCGTGTTTTGTCGAATGAGGACGAACAAAAGTATTTTACCGATTACATGCGCTTTTATTGCGAGGGGTTTGCGAAAGCGATTAAGGAATTTTCCGCTCACGTAAAGGCGGAATGCGGCGGCGATTTGTTGGTGGGTACGTTTTACGGTTATCTCGGGCAAACGCCCAGCGATTGCGGACATCATGCGATTTCTATGCTTTTGCGTGACCCGAATATTGATTTCTTTGCGTCGCCTTTTGCGTATACCGATTCCCGTCAAACGACGCGAGATTGGTATTATCACGCGCCTATGGAAAGTGCGGCGGCGGCAGGAAAAATTTGGTTTTTAGAGGCGGACGTACGGACGTATAAGACGAAATATCTCGCCGATACCAACCCCGAACTGATGTCGGACGAGCGGACGGTGCAATATCACCGCGCGCCCGTATTCAAAGGCCCGGAAACGGAAAAGGAAAGCCTATGGGTAATGCTCCGCTCTTTTGCGAAAGTGCTCTGTTCCAAAAACGCCTTTTGGTGGTTTGATATGTGGGGCGGTTGGTATGATACGCCTGCTATGATGGACATGGTAAAAAGGGCATTAGGGCTATACCGTGTCGCGATGAACGAAAAAATAGCAGGTGTGAGCAGGCTTGCCGTCGTACTCGACGAAAGGGCGCACGTCGGTAAATCCAACGCCTATTTTGCGCAGACTACGCAAGAACAAATGGCGGAGCTGGGATATCTCGGCGCGCCCTACGATTTGTATTTGCGTGGCGATATGACGGAGGAGCAAAAGGCGAAATACGACGGGATTTTATATCTTGCCGACGGAAACAATTCCCACAAAGGCAATACGTTGGTTTTGAAAAACGGCGTGCGCGTGGAAAAGGACGGCGCGTTTGACATTGACGAATTACGAGGGTATCTACAAACGGCAAACGTGCATATTTACAGCCCTAACAACGTAGTATACGCCAACGCCCGTTTTGTGTCTATCACGGCAAAGGTGGGGGGACATATCGCGTTGAGCATGCCTTTCGCCTGTAAAATTAGGGCGTTTACGGACGGAAAAGAATATCAGGGAAAAGACTTTGTTTTCGATATGGAAAGCAATCAAACGGAATTATTTGAAATTATGGAGTGAGCTATGAAAAATACCGAACAGAGAAATCCGAATACCATGCACTTTGACAAAATGACTGCTTTGGAGGCAGTGACGGCAATGAATAACGAAGACAAAACGGTGGCGTACGCGGTGGAAAAGGCTTTGCCTGAAATCGCGCAGGCGGTCGAACTTGTCGTAGACAGTTTCCAAAAGGGAGGCCGCCTTATTTACGTTGGCGCAGGTACGTCAGGGCGTTTAGGCGTTTTGGATGCGAGCGAATGCCCTCCGACTTTCGGGGTTGCGTACGATCAGGTAATCGGCGTGATTGCAGGGGGACGTGACGCGGTGTTCAAGGCGGCGGAAGGCGCGGAAGATAGCGGCGAATACGGCGTAAAGGACATGAAAAACGTTGCGGTTTCGGATAAAGATACGGTGGTGGGGATCTCCGTTTCGGGGGACGCGTCGTATATTTACGAGGCATTGGAATACGCCAAAGAAGTAGGGGCGCATACCGTTGCTTTGTCGGGTAATCCCGTAAACCGCATTTCTGAAAAAGCGGAAGTAACAATCGTGACGGATACGGGCGCGGAGGCGTTGACGGGTTCAACCCGTCTGAAAGCTGGTACGGCGCACAAAATGGTGCTGAATATGCTCTCGACGGTGGCAATGGTGCGCACGGGAAAAGTCATTGAAAATCTAATGGTAAACGTTGCGCCGACGAATATTAAACTTTTCGACCGCGCGGCGCGTATTTGCGACACGCTGACGGGGATGGGCGTAGATGCGGCGAAGGCAGAACTCGCCAAAGGGCGCTCTATCGTGGAAATCGTAGGGGATTACGAAAAATGAGATATTATTTGGGGGTAGATGGCGGCGGCACAAAAACGGAAGCGGTCGTCGTTAGCGAGCAAGGCAAAGTTGTTAAAAGAATGCTCTTGGGGAGCTCTAATCCCAACGATATCGGGAAAGAAAATATGATTTCTATGCTTTGCGCTTTGGTGCGAGATATCGTGCCTGCTGATGCGACGGTCGTCGATGTGGGCATGGGCTTATCTGGGTTGAGTTTTTCGGGTTGTAAAGAAGAGCTGACTGCTGCGCTGAAAAACGTGGAAAAGGTCGGGTTTGTCGACGTGTGCAGCGACGTGCAAATAGCGTTAGATTCTGCTTACGACGGCGATGGATGTATCGCGATCACGGGTACGGGCAACGTTGGGTATTTGCGCAAAAACGGCGAACATATTTTGGTGGGCGGTGGCGGTTATATGATCGACTCGTCGTTTAGCGGTTACGATTTGGGGCGCGAGGCGTTGAATGCCGTATTGTCCGAAATGGACGGCAGAGGTGAAACAACGGCGATCACGCCTCTGGTTTTGCAAAAAGCGGCGCTGCCGATGAACGAAATCGTCAAATCGGTTTACGCAAAAGGAAAGGCGTACGTGGCGTCTTTCGCGCCAACTGTATTGGAGGCGTACGATCAGGGCGATGCGGTGGCGTGCGAAATTCTCAAACGCCGTACGGCGGAATTACAAACGCTTTTTTACGGTGTGTATAAGCGGTTTGGCGCAGAACGTTGTACCATCACTCTGTTCGGCGGATTAAATCGCAGAGCAAAGGAACTTTTAGGGAAATTCTGCAAGGAAATCGACGAAAGAATCTTGATTACGTTGCCGAAAAATCCCGTTATTTACGGTGCGATAAAGCGTGCGCGCAAGGGTGGCGACGAAAACTTTTTAACGGCGTTTTTAGAGAGCTATTGCGTCTAAAAATTCTATCTTTTTACAAAAAACACGTTAAGCGGCGGACGGAAAAAGTCCGTCGTTTTTGCTTACGGATAGCGAGAATCAAAAGAAAAAAAGACAATACTTCGTATTCATGTATTTTTATACCAAAATTCCCAAAAATTGTAGAAAATCTCGCGAAATTGCAATTTTAGAGCACATATTTGCAATTTATAGGTAGTGACAAAGGGCGATTTTTGTGATATAATATACCCGTTAAGCGGACGGACGTTCACGAAAGGAGTGTGGAACGCCGCTATTTTGTCGTCTATATTGTGCGTGCGGCGCGCGTGTGTAAAAAGGAAAAGCGCGCAGGCGCTAGGCAACGGAACGGTATAGCGCAAAAGAGATGGTTAGATACCATTATCCAAGAAAAAGAAAACGGGGGTGATGAAAAGAAATGATAACGAAATACCCGATAACGGGCACGTTTATCGACGAGATCACGTACGACATTCCTGCGTCCAACTGGACGAACGAACAATGGGCTGCCGATCTCGACCACATGAAAGCGGTGGGGATAGACACGGTAATCATTATGCGCGGCGTGTTCTACGATAAATGCATCTATCCCTCTAAAATTTTCCCTACGCTAAAGGAAGAGGGGGAAGATTTTGCGGGATTCATCATGGAAGAGGCTGCCAAGCGGAACATGCAGGTGTTCTTGGGGATGTACATAAAAGACCTGACGTGGAACAGCGGCGACTATCTGTACGAGTTAAAGCAAAACAAAATCTACATGGACGAAGTGTTGGCTCGCTACAAAGACATGCCTGCCTTTAAGGGCTGGTATATTCCCCACGAAACGGGCAGCAACATTTACAACATCAAAGAGACGATGGGTGGACTTGCCGCTATGTGCAAGGACAGGACGCCGGATAAGAAAGTGTTTATCAGCCCTTTCTTCAGAGGACAGAACTTATACCCTGATCCGATGTCGCCCGAACTGACGGCAGACGTTTGGAACAACATCTGGAAAGATTGCGGCAAAGATATCGACATCTGTGCCTTCCAAGACGGCACGACAAGATTGTGTGATTACGGCGAATACTTGAAAACGATCAAGCAGGTAACGGACGCGCACAAGATTGAGCTGTGGGCAAACGTGGAGACGTTCGAACGTGACGTACGTTCTATGTTCTTCCCCATTCCCTTCGACGTCTTACGCAGAAAGATACAGATTGCAGAGCAATACGTAGAAAAGTGTATCACCTTTGAATTTTCACATTTCTTAAGCCCGCAATCAATTTTCCCTTCGGCACGGAACTTGAACAATCTGTACCGGAACTACTATGAAAACAAAAAATAAAAATATATTTTAACGAGGAAAAATGCTATGAAAAAAATCACAAAGTTTTTGGCTAGTGCAATGGCACTGATGATGGCGTTCGGCACGGTAGCGTGCGGTGGTGGCGATAACGGCGGCTCTACTTCGAGCAGCAGCTCGCAAAGCAGCTCGCAGAGCAGCTCCGCTGAACAAAGCAGTTCTGCTGAACAAAGCAGCTCCGCTGAACAAAGCAGCTCCGCTGAACAGAGCAGCTCCGCAGAACAAAGCAGCTCCGCAGAACAAAGCAGCTCCGCAGAACAGAGCAGCTCCGCTGAACAGAGCAGCTCCGCTGAACAGAGCAGCTCCGCTGAACAGAGCAGCTCCGCTGAACAAAGTAGCTCCGCTGAACAGAGCAGCTCTGCTGAAGAAAGCTCCAAACCGGCGAATCCCGGCTCCAGCGATATGGGCGAATATATTCCCCAGAACCCTTATAAGCTCAACGTATACAGTTTCTCGGGCGGTTACGGTACGGACTGGCTTGACTCCTTGGAAGAACGCTACAAGAAAGAACGCGCAGGCGATACGATTATTGTAGACGGAAAGACCTACGATGGTATTACGTTCAGCAACACGAAAGATAAGAACACCTTGACGAGTATGGTAGGTACGGGTGCGCAATATGACGTTTGGTTCCAAGAACAGGTAACGTATAACGTCTTTGTTGGTCAAAATATCTTCAAGGATATGACGGACGTATTGACCAGTGACAACCCTTACGAACCGGGTAAGACGTTGGAAAGTAAGATGTCGGCACAGCAGAGAGATTATTATATGCGTGACGGTAAATACTACGGTATTCCGCACTACGCAGGTTACGTAGGTATCGTTTATAATAAGTCGATGTTCGACGCAAGTATGGCATACCTTATGGCAGACTACGATAAAGATCTTTTGAAAGAAAGCCCCATGGATTGTTTCGTTTGGAGTTTGGAAGATCCCCGTACGCCCGGTCCTGACGGTATCGAAGGTACGGAAGACGACGGTTTGCCTACGACGTACGACGAATTCTATGCGCTTTGCGAATTGCTTGCTATGACCAACGCTCCGATTGCTTGGTCGGGTAAACACAGACACGGTTACCTTGGTTGGTTCTTGACGGCGATGGCGGCAAACAACGAAGGTTTGGATCAGGCGGCGCTTAACTATTCGTACGAAGGTACGGCAACCAACCTTGTATCGGCTACCGAAGACGCTGAAGGCAACGTATCGTTCACCGAACTTGACGATCTCGTGCTTGACGCAAAGAACAACGGTTATAACTTGGCGAGCCAGAAAGGTAAATACTATGCGCTCGATTTCTTGGAAACGATCGTAGACAACGGTTGGTATGCAGCGAATTCCTTCTCGGTTACGAACGAACAGACGGACGCGCAGAGAGACTTCGTAGAAGGTACTGTTAACAACTCTGACCGTGCGGCAATGCTTATTGAAGGTTGCTGGTGGGAAATGGAAGCAAAGAGCTCCTTCGCAACGTTGGAACAAGGCGGCGTTAAAAACCCGAAAGATAACTTCGGTTGGCTTCCTCTTCCTTGTGTTGACGAAGAAGCTGCAGCAGCAAGAGCTGCTAAATTGAGCGCAGGCGAAAAGGGTTACACCTTGACGGATACGCACAACTCGCTTTGCTTTATCGGTGCTCAGGTATCCAATGACGTTTATGCGCTTGCGAAAGACTTCGTACAGTTTGCATACACCGACGAATCGTTGGCAGAATTCTCTATCATCACCGACACGACGAAAGCTGTTCAATATACGATGACGGAAGCACAGAAAGCACAGATGTCCGCATACGGTAGATCGCTTATGGATATGCAAGAAAAATCGGATATCGTATATTCGTTTGCGAAAACGAATTTCTTCCAGAGAAACGAAAGCTTGCTCGTTGACTATAAGAAGACGTACAGCGCAATGCTCAGTGGTAAAGAATGTCTTATTGCAGTAGACGAATTCAAGAAGGGTGTTTCCGCAACCACGTACTTCAACGGTTTGCTTGAAATGCAGAAATATAACTGGAATATGTATATTGTTAAGGTTTAATTCTCAACGATTGATTTACTGCTAAAATGAAAT
The DNA here is from genome assembly GCA_045594165.1 of Candidatus Scatosoma sp. Lineage (GTDB taxonomy): Bacteria > Bacillota > Clostridia > Christensenellales > Borkfalkiaceae > Scatosoma. The sequence continues at coordinate 8,235 of JAZNXZ010000165.1, read as the reverse complement.
GAGGTCGTATCTCCGCCTACGCGCGGAGATACGATAATGAAGGAAAATAATTATGGATGCAATGAAATTAAAAAAAGTAAAGCCGAAGATTGATAAAGGAGATATGTTCTTTTATTGTGTCTTTTTGGCGTGGCCTGTGTTGCAGTTTGCAGTTTTCTACATAGGCGTAAACTTTAACTCCATTTTAATGTCGTTTAAGGAGTTGAATGAAGATACGAACGTTATTACATACGGTCTCGGTTCGTATAAATGGGTTTTTAAGGACTTCATGGGAGACGCTGCGTTCAAAGACTATCTTGGTTTAACGTTAAAAGGGTTTGCTGTTACCACCCTTATTTCTACACCGCTCGGTTTGCTCTTTGCGTATTACATTTATAAAAAGCTTTTCGGTTGGGGAGCTTTCCGTGTAATTCTGTTTTTACCGCAAATCATTTCGGGTGTTGTTATCGCGGTTATCTTCCGTTTCTTCGTAAACGATTACGTTCCGCAGATACTTCCTTCTGTTGGGAATCTGTTTGGGGATAAATTCGAAAAGGCAGCCTTCCCGATGTTGATGTTCTATTGTATTTGGATGGGCTTTGGTACTAGCGTTTTGATGTATTCCAACAAAATGTCGAGTATTCCCGAAGAAATTATCGAATCGGCGCATTTGGACGGCGCAATCGGGTTGAGAGAATTTTGGCATATCGTTATGCCGCTTACGTTCTCGACGTTCTCGGTATTCTTGATTACGAGCGTTGCAGGCTTGTTCATGAACCAATTCGGCGCGTATGAATTGTACAGACACGATACTTCGAAGGGTATGAGTATCGGTTTGTGGTTCTATCTCCAAGTAAAAACGCAATCCGCTAAGGTGCTTGATCCTCAGTCAACGCCGAGTCTTTTCAAATTTGCGGCTTTGGGTATCGTATTGACCATCATTACCATTCCTATTGCGCTGACAATCCGTTGGGCTGTTGAAAAATTTGGCCCGAGTGAAGAATAAGGGAGGGATAAGGTTATGGCAATGAAAGTGAAAGAAAAGAAAGAAACCTTTTCCCCGATTACGGTAGTAATGCTGGTTATTTTGGTACTGTATTGTATTTCCTTTTTCTACTTGATGCTTTGGGGTATAGCGACTTCGTTTAAGGTAAATACAGACTTTTTTGAGTATAAACCCAAAAATCTGTTTAATAGTTATACCAAATATAGCGAATTTCTTAGTGGACAGATTGCACAGCATAGAGCAACAGACTGGGATGCGTTGATCGCGGCGTCGACAGCGGATAAAGACAGACTGTTGATGAATACGTTAAGTCAAAACAGACTTTCCCTTGAACAAACCTTGATTCCTAAGTTTACCAAATGGAACATAATAAAAGATCAAATGGGTTTGTTAGGGCTTCCGTTCTATTCGTACAAATATACGTTCAAGATATTCGCGTATCCTGTAAACAACGTGCCCATTAGTTTGGCTGAAATGTACTGGAACAGTATTCTGTATGCAGGCGGTTGCGGTTTGGCGTCGACGTTCGTGCCTTGTATTGCCGCGTACGCATGCGCGCGTTTCCATTATAGATTCTCGCGTATTATGCATACCACCGTTATTATCGTTATGATGATTCCCATCGTCGGTAGTCAGCCTTCGGAAATCGAGATGGTGGCAAATCTGAAAATGTACGATAAAATATGGTGTCTGTGGGTAATGAGAGCAAACTTCCTCGGTTTGTATTTCCTCATGTTCTACGATATTTGTAAGGCGTTGCCCACTTCCTTCTCGGAAGCCGCGAAGATGGACGGTGCAAACAACTTCCAAATCTTCTTCAAGATTGCAATGCCTTTGATCAAGAATACTTTCCTTACCGTATTCTTGATTCGGTTTATCGGATTCTGGAATGAATATCAGGCACCGATCATCTATACCCCCAGTTTCCCTACGGTTGCGATGGGTTTGAACGGCTTGATGGATAAAGCAGGTGGGCATGACTGGATGATGGGCGACGATAAGAGATTCGATATCACGTATACCCCGTCGAGAATGGCAGCGGCTGTGCTTACGGCATTGCCCGTATGTGTCTTGTTTGCATGTTTCCAAAAACGATTGCTCGGCAATCTTACTATGGGCGGCATCAAGGGTTAATGATAGGTTAAAAAGTTATTTATAAAATAAGGAGAAAGAAAGGATGAAGAAAATGAAGAAATTTCTTATCGCCTCCATGTGTGTTGCGGCAATGGGTGCTATTGCAGTACCCGTTACCGGCAGTATACTCTCTGGTAAGGCGGTGGATACTCTGACTTGGGATGAGATCTCAATCGGGGCGGAATATACGCGTGGTTCTACGATAACTATTCCCGATCGCGATCTGTCCATTAACGGCAATTCGTACGATTCGGTCATTAAGTTGACGTATCCTAACGGCGTAACCACGACGGTGCAAAGCGGCGATTTCAACTTGGCGCAGCCCGGTCAATATACGTTGAGTTACGAGGCGCAGGATGAACAGTACGTTACGTACAAAGACGAAGTTACGTTTTTGGTAGCAGACCAGTTGTGGAGTGTAGGTAACGCAAAGAGTAAGATTGAATACGGTACGGTTGGTTCGTCGTCCGGTCTTTTGGTAAAGCTTGCGAAAAATGATACGTTGAGCTTTAACAAAATTATTGATTTGACCGATTTCGAAGCGACGGATACGTTGGTTAGAGCCTTTATCAATCCGGCAGTCGGCGGTACGTATGAATTTGACAAAATCGTATTTACGTTGACGGACTCTACCGATCCTACGCAGGTGTTGACGATTCGCGGTACGAGAAGTACCACCAATAACCAAAGATTCGTTGCGTATTGGACGAGTGCTGGTCCCGGTCAAACGCTTGGCGGTTGGGACGCAAATGCAAACAATAGAACAGGTGGGTTCTCTACGTCCGCACCGGACGGTATTCGCGGTACGGCTGTTACCAACACGTCTTTCTATTCGGAAAACGGTACGTATAGCAGCGCGTATGTAAGCGGTTGTACGTCTTGGTCCGTTACTGCAGATAAGTGTCCGATTGCCATCGGCTATGATAAAAATGACGTTAAGACGTTTGTAAACGGTTCTTGGGTTGCCGATCTGGACAACGTTGAATATTACACGACGGAACCTCTGTGGAAAGGTTTCCCCAGTAACAAAGTATTCTTGAGTATACAGGCACAGGATTGTGCAGGTGAAGAGGCGAACTTCTGTGTTACGGACGTATATGGATACGAAATCACGGCGGAAAGCGCAGAGAACAACGTATTTGTAGAAAAAGATCCTCCCGAGATCACCATCGATCTTGACGAGAAGTATCTTTCCTATGAAAACGATACGTATACCATGATTCCTCCCGCAGTAGTGAAAGGTAATTATCCTGTTCCCGTTGCAACGGCGTACGATGCATACTCCGGGGATTTGAAAGTGGATACGAAAGTATACCATAACTACCTCAGTGAAACGAACAGAGTAGAACGTCCTATTAAAAACAATACTTTCCTTGTTAATAAGACGGGTACGTATACGATCGTTTACAAGGCGACGGACCGTATGGGCAACACGACGGAAGTTCTGTACTGGATCAATGCAGTAAGAACATTGGATGATCCTTTGGCGCTCGAAATCGATACGGCAGACGTTAAGATTGACGGCGTATGCGGTGAAAAATTTGCTGTTGCTCCGCACTCGGTTACGGGTGGTAGCGGCGATGTAAACGTAACGATTACGGCTACCTGCGGCGAAACGACGTTGGATGCAAGCAAAGGCTATTTTATCCCTGAACAGGCAGGCGAATGGACGATTAATTACGTGGCGAAAGATTTTGCCGGTATTGAAGTAAGTCAGTCGTATACGGTTACGGTAGATTGGGGTACGATTCCCGTGTTCGTTAACGAACCGGTTCTTCCTAGATATATCATATCGAATATCGAATACGCAGTTCCTACCGTATTGGCACACGATTATTCGACGCAGACGAAGGTAGAACTCGTTGCGGATATGATTTTGAAGGATGCAAACGGCGAAACGACCTACAAAGTAGGTGAAAAATTCAAGCCGGTTGTAACGGAAGAAAATCCCGTAGTTACCCTGACCTTTACGGTTGGCGGTGCGGAATATACAAAAGAACTTCCCGCGCTGATGCCCCTTGAAGAAAAGGCTAACGGCAGAGCGGCGTTCTACGTAGACAGAATGTTTGTTACCGAAAACCTCGCCTTGGAAAGAGACACTAGCGGTTTGAAGATGGAAACGGTAGAGGCAGGCAACGCAAATTGGTTGTTTGCAAACCCTGTTGTTGCTGAAAATGCATCGCTTACCGTAAAAGGCATCCAAGGTAGCAGTAATTTTAGCGCAATGAAAGTAACCCTTACCGACTCCGTTGATGAAAACGTTGCGGTAACGATGGTTGTTGAAGATCAAGAAAACGGTTTTGCGAAAGTAAACTTCGGTAACTTGGACCGTGAAATGAACAAAGGCTTTAACCTTGGCAAGAATGAAGCCGGCGACGATATGGACATCCTTACGTTCAGCTATTCGCTTGGCAAATTCTACGTGGATCAGTTGGAAGTTGTTGTAACGGCAGACGATCAGGGCAATGCATTTGAAGGTTTCCCTTCCGGTAGAGTTTATATCAGCATGGAAGTAATTGACGCACAGGCAGGTGCAAAGTATTTCGTTAAGCAGTTCGATAACCACATTATGAACAAGGCGACTGCCGACAGAACGCCGCCTAGAGTTGCTATCGTAGGCGAATACGGCGGTATGTACAACAAGAACGATATCTATCATATTGCGCCCGCGCTTGCAAGTGATACGCTTTATGCAGATATTGCTGCATACGTTTCGGTAAGAACGCCGAGCGGTGAAATCGTACTCGACGTAAACGGTTTGCCTTTGGATAACGTACTGGCAGACAAAACGTACGATATTAATCTTACGGAATACGGGCAGTACCGTGTGGAATACGTGGCGAAAGATTCGTTCGGTTCCGGTTCGATTGCGCATACGATTAACGTATTTGATAAGAAAGCACCGAAATTGAGCGTTGCAAATACTTGGTCGGCTACTGCGAAACTTGGCGAAACGGTAGTACTTCCTGAACTTTACGTTTCGGACGACTCTTCGTCGATTGAAGAGATGAACGTATTCAGATTTGTACGTAACCCTTACGGCAAGGCGATTTCGTTCGGTCAGGATTACATGGTAACTGACTTTGGTGAAATCAAATATTATCAATATAGCTTTACCTTTAATAACGTGGGTGAATATACGTTTATCAACGTTGCATACGACGCTACGGGCAACCAAAAAATCGTAGAATATGTCGTAACGGTTGAGGCATAAGGAGAAAAGAAATGAAAAAGAAATTTTCAGCAATTTTATTAGCTGCTATGTTATTAGCGACGAGCCTTGCTGCTTGTGGCAAAAAAGGTGGCGATTCTTCCGGTAGCTCTTCTTCCGATAGCGTTTCCAGCGAAGGTAGCGTATCCAGCGAAGAAGTAAGCTCCGAAGTGATTGGTTCCGAAGAAGAAAGCTCCGAAGTAGTAAGTTCTGAAGAAGAAAGTTCCGAAGTAGTAAGCTCTGAAGAAGAAAGTTCCGAAGAAGAAAGCTCTGAAGAAGAAAGTTCTGAAGAAGAAAGTTCCGAAGAAGAAAGCTCTGAAGAAGAAAGTTCCGAAGAAGAAAGCTCTGAAGAAGAAAGTTCCGAAGAAGAAAGCTCCGAAGAAGAAAGCTCTGAAGAAGAAAGCTCTGAAGAAGAGAGCTCTAGCGACCGTGAATATGTCGACGGTGGCAACATGAGCGACGAAGCTCCGCATTACGTTAGTGCAGACAAAGTTTTGCACGACAGAAAGGTTACGCCTTCGGACAGAGTATTTGTACAAAACGGGGAAACCGACTATGCAATTGTTGTTGGTACTAGCGATAGAAGAGCGCAAGATGCAGCGCAGTTTATTCGTCAGCAAGTATCCTCGGCTACGGGTGCAACGATTGCACTTTACATTGACGCAGATCAAGATTTAATGATTGACGACGAAACCATTGTCAACAGACAGCTTGCTTGGACGCCCGAAACGAAATATATCGTACTTGATCACCAAGCGTTGGAAGAAGAGGCGTTTATTTCTTGGAGAGAAGGTATTGATTTGGATTATAGCGGTTATATGATTCAATCGGCAGGCGATTCCGTATTTATGAAGATAAATTCGTTCTACGGTTATCAGACGGTAGCGCAGGCATTCCTCAAAGAAGTAATCGGTTACGAATGGTATTCGTACGACACGATCGTATATACGAAAGATGGTTCTACGTTGCCCACCATGGATATCGTAGAAAAGCCTGACTTTGACTTGACCTGGAACAGTGGTTACATGGCAAGTTCGAGCTACATGGCGTCTCCTTTGACGAAGGAAGAAGTGTTCACGTATATCAACGGTAAATTCTGTCATAACTCGTTGGACTATATCCCCCTGAGTTATTATGATTCAACAAACCCTGAAAATCTTAGCAACAACTGGTTTGCTTGGGAAGCGGCAACGCCTATTTTGCAGCTTTGCTATACGGCGCACGGTAATCAGGAAGCATACGACGCAATGTTGGATTTGGCGTTCGAAGGTGTTAAGAAAACGCTTATAGAACATCCTAACGCAGCGGCGCTTACCTTTACGCGTGAAGACTATTACGGGCACTGTATCTGTGATACTTGTACGATGTTGAAAGAAACGTTCAACGATTCGCTTGCAGTTACGTATATGTTCTTCATGAACGACTTGGATGCAATGGTACAGGAATATCTCCAAGAGGAGGCAGACGCTAACGGAACGACGAAACGTGATATTACCTTGTTGTTCTTTGCATACAGACAGACGGCTGCTGCACCTGTATTCGGTGAAAACGGCGACTATACGGTACCTAGCTTGCAGTACGTAGAAGACGAAGACGGCAACAAGAAGAACATTGTTACGTACAACAATGAAATCGTAGAATTACCTTTCCACAGAACGTATGAAAACGGTATCGAATGTAACGACAACGTCGGCGTATTCTACGCACCCATCGACGCATGCTTTGAAGAATCGTTCTATCATAACGAAAATAAATTCCCGAAAGAAACGTTTGAAAAGTGGGGTTTGCTCTCCGATCGTTTGTATTGCTGGATTTACGATACGAACTTCACGAGATACGTTGTACCTTATAACTCCTACGACGCAATCCCCGACACCCTTCGTTTCTTGAAAGATGCCGGCGGTGCATTCTTGTTCAACCAAGGCGACAGACAAAACGGTATTTACACGGGCTTTGGTACGTTGAGAACGTATTTGACGTACACCCTGTCGCACGAAGTAAACCTTGAATCCGGTGTATTGGTAGACAAATTCTTTGAAAACTACTTCCGTGAAGCAGCTCCCGCAATGAGAAAATTCTATAACTTGCTGGTAGCGCACATGGAACAGTTGCAGGTTGAATATCCCAACGTATTCTACACGCAAAGACGTACGAACTCGGAAGAGGCGAAATATTGGCCTCATGCAACCTTGCAGAACTGGTTAGACCTTTGTGACGAAGCGTTTAGAGCGATTGAAAAGTACAAAGTAAGCGACCCCGTGCTTTACGAATCGTTGTATAAGCATATTATTGCGGAAACGGTATTCCCCCGTTACATGATTTGTCAATACTACACGGGTTACTACACGCCTTCTCAAGTGCGTGAAATGCGTACGTCGTTTATTGCAGATTGTAAGTTGATCGACTATAAGTGGCACGCAGAGCAGATATCCATTCAGCCTATTTTTGACTCTTGGTTCTAAGAACAAGTCTGTTAAAATGTAAACGTGGGGCGCTCCCACAAAGAGCGCCCCAAGAAAAAATCAACATGAAAATAATTAAAAACATACAAGGAGGAAATGTATGAATAAAATCAAAAAAGCGTTATTGTTAGCATTGTCCATGGCAATGTCTGCAACGTTGTTTGCAGCTTGTAAAGACAAAAACAATGGCGGCGGCACGGAATCGAGCAGTTCTAGTGAGATTTCTTCGTCTGTAGAAGTTAGCTCTGAAGAAGTTAGCTCTGAAGAAGAAAGTTCTGAAGTAGTTAGCTCCGAAGAAGAAAGTTCCGAAGTGGTTAGCTCCGAAGAAGAAAGTTCCGAAGTGGTTAGCTCCGAAGAAGAAAGCTCTGAAGTAGTTAGCTCCGAAGTGGTTAGCTCCGAAGAAGAAAGTTCTGAAGTAGTTAGCTCCGAAGAAGAAAGTTCTG
>JAZNXZ010000164.1:0-3763 GCA_045594165.1 Candidatus Scatosoma sp. | reverse complement strand
ACGGTTCATAAGAAATCATTATCCTTGTTCACCTTTGCTTTTCTACTTTTTCAGTTATTATTATATTTTATTATCTTTCTATTGACAATTGTCGATATATAGAGTATAATTATGCCGCAGGAGCGGCATATGTATTCATGTGTATTTTTCGGACATCGGCGGTATAGTTATACCGAACACAAAGAGATGATAAAAAAGGCAATCGTTGGCTTGATTAGAGAACATAACGTTACCCATTTTTTTTCGGGGAATAGAGGTGCGTTTGATTATATTTGCGTTAAAATCCTAAACGATTTGAAAAATGATTATCGTGATTTGCATATAACGCGAGTTTTTTCGTATATACCGCAAAAAGCGGTATATACGGAAAATCTTCATTTTGACGATACGCTCTATCTATTAGAAAGAGCTGTTTCGCCGCGTTATGCCATTATTGAAACCAACAAAAAAATGGTGGAAAAAGCAGATTATATTTTATCGGGCGTGACGCACGATTGGGGCGGTGCGGCAATGGCGATTGCGTATGCGCGCAAAAAGCATAAACCCATCGTTGATCTATTCGGCGTGCTTAACCGATAGGATATAAGCGTAACCGTTCTGCATCTTAACGAGTGCGGCACGAAGTATTCTTTCTGTGTTTAACGAAGGGCAAGGTTGCCCTTTTTTCTTTTGATAAAATGCCTAAAATCTATTGACGAAACGGGAAAAAGTGTGTTAAAATAAATAACATAAGGTTATTCAGGAGAATTAGCAATGAAAAAACTTTTGAAAATATTTTCGGTTTTGGCTTGTTTGGCGTTGTCGGCAGGTATGGCTGCTTGCGGCGGGGACAAGGATAATACCGCAGGCGCGGAGCTTTCGTATTCGTTAAACCACACGGAGGACGGCTACGTCGTTACCGGTTGCAGCGGCGAGGCAACGGAAATTATCATTCCGTCCGTCTATAACGAATTGCCCGTTACGGAAATCGGCGATCGCGCGTTTTATAATTATGATAAACTCAGATATATTGAAATTCCTGATTCCGTCACGACGATCGGCGATTTTGCGTTTAGCGGTTGTTGGAGCTTAGGCGGTAAGTCGGAAGAGGGCGAAAAAGAAAGCACGTACGTGTCCGTGACAATCCCTAATTCCGTCACGGAAATCGGTGAAAGTGCGTTTGCCGGTTGCGGCAGATTGACGAGCTTGACAATCCCCGATTCCGTTACGACGATCGGGAAAGACGCGTTTAGTTTTTGCTGGCGTTTAGAACAGGTTACGATTGGTGAAAGCGTAACGACCATCGGCAAGAGTGCGTTTGAAAATTGTATTGCTTTGGCGGATATGACGGTTCCGTATATCGGTGCGACCAAGGACGGTGCGGAAAATACCCATTTCGGTTACATTTTCGGTGCGGACAATTATCAAAACAACGGCGATTGCGTACCGTCGTCCCTGAAAAAAGTAACTGTGAAAAGCACGTCGATTGACGCCAAAGCGTTTAGCGGTTGTAAAAGCCTGATGAACGTCGTTGTGGATAAGAGCGTAACGACCATCGGCAAGAGTGCGTTTGAGGGGTGTAACGCATTGGCGGATATTACGTTGCCGTTTGTCGGCGCAACCAAAGGCGGCGCGACAAACACGCATTTTGGGTATATCTTCGGTGGGGACAGTTATCAAAACAACGGCGATTGCGTGCCGACGTCCCTTAAAAAAGTGACGGTTACCGAGGACAACGTGATTGAACAGAACGCTTTCCGCGGTTGTAATTATCTGACGAAAGTAAGTCTGCCCGATTCGGTTACCACTATCAGTAACGGTACGTTTGCAGAGTGTAGTCGATTGACGGAATTTGTAATTCCCGCTTCGGTTAGCAGTATCGGTGAAAACGCGTTTGACGGTTGTAGTAATCTGCCGCAAATTGTTATTGCGGATACGGTAACGGAGATTGGTAGCGATGCATTTGCCGCTTGCGACAAATTGACGGTTTATTGCAAGGCGGAAAGTCAGCCGTTAACTTGGGCGGCAGATTGGATTTCGAATATGGATTCCGTGTATTGGTACAGCGCAAAAGCGCCTGCCCTTAACGAAGAAGGTACGGCATATCTTGGCAACTTCTGGAGCTACGACGAAAAGGAAAAAATCGTCATTTGGGTGTACGTGCCGGAAACAAACGAATAAATGGAAAAAGATAAAAAGAGCCGACGGAACACTCCGTCGGCTCCTTTTGTGTAAAATGGTACAAAATTTCGTTTTTTACGAAAATTTTTCGAAAAACGGGCAAAAATTTTTCAAAAAGGTCTTGAAATTGTGCGCAAAATCTGTTACACTATAATAAACCGAAAGGAAGAACCCCGTTTTGTGGGGAAGAAAGAGAAAATCTGGGAGGATTTTATTATGATTAAAGTTATTTACGGCGCAAAGGGTACTGGGAAAACCAAGATGATGATTGACGCAGCAAACGCAGCCGTACCCGCAGCGAAAGGGCATATGATTTTTATCACCGACAGCAAACGTGGCATGTATGATTTGGAACGTGAAATCCGTTTTATCGACACTAGCGAATACGATATCGCAGGCGAAGCGGCACTTTGCGGCTTTATCAAAGGCGTTATCGCAGGTAACCACGACAACGAATACGTATATATCGACGGCGTTGTTCGCATTGCGGGCAAACCCGTACAGGAATTGGCGGCTTTCTTCTATATGCTGGATAAAGTTTCCAAAACCAACAATCTCGTAATCACCGTTTCCGTTTCCGCGGACAAAGAAGAACTTCCTGATTTTGTAACGAAGTATCTTTAATGCAAACGCGCGCTGCGCGTACGGCAACGTATAGGGAGGATTAGCCGAGCGGTCTTTCCGTTCGGCTTTTTTCTTAAAAAAGCGAATATAAGATAAGGGTTAAAATTGCGGCTTGGACAAGCCGCGTATAGAAAACGTATCGTAAGAGAATATAAAAAAAGATAAATAGGGCGAAAATGAACAGGCGCAAAAATGCGAGGCGGCACGAGAGGCTGCCTGCTTTGCGCGTTAAAAAATCCGAAAGGCAGGACGAAGAAATGTATTTTATCAGCACAAGAGGCGGCGAAAAGGTAACGGGCGCGCAAGCAATCGTAAAAGGATTGGCGGACAACGGCGGGTTGTACGTTCCGGAAACCTTCCCCAAAATCACGACGGAAGAATTGGAATCCATGGCGGAGATGAGCTATCCCGAACGCGCGGCGTTCGTGCTTGGCAAATATCTTGCGGAAGAACTTGGCGTGGATTATCTCAAAGAAATCTGCGAAAAGGCGTATTCCACGTTTGAGGGCAACGATCCCGTTCCCCTCGTTAAGGTGGACGGCGAAACGGGTTTGTACGTATTGGAGCTTTTCCACGGGCCTACTTGTGCGTTTAAGCATATGGCGCTGACCGTGTTGCCCTATCTTTTGAAGAAGAGTTGCGAAGTTACGGGTATCGACGACGAAATTTTGATTTTGGCGGCGACGAGCGGCGACACGGGCAAAGCGGCGTTGGAGGGTTTCCGCGACGTCAAAGGCACGAAAGTAGCCGTGTTCTATCCCGACGAGGGCGTTGCAAAAATGCAGCGTTTGCAGATGACGGTACAGGGCGGTAATAACGTGTTCGTGGCGTCGGTTGAGGGGAACTTTGACGATTGTCAACGCGCGGTAAAACGCCTGTTTGCCTCCAAAGAATTTAACGCAGAACTTGCGAAAAAGAAAACGCGTTTGTCGAGTGCGAACTCTATCAATTTCGGGCGTCTTGCGCCGCAGATTGCCTA
>JAZNXZ010000163.1:0-5537 GCA_045594165.1 Candidatus Scatosoma sp. | reverse complement strand
CCATGCAAGAAGTTGTAAAAAAATTTTGCGATTTAACGGCAGAAGAACTGTATGAAATTTTGCGCGTACGCGCCGAGGTTTTCGTGGTGGAACAAAATTGTGCGTATCAAGATTTGGACGGCGTTGATTTGGACGCGTACCACGTCTTTTTGCAAGAAAACGGCAAAATCGTGGCGTATTTGCGCGTAGTGGATAAAGGCAAACGCCTGGACGAAGTGTCTATCGGCAGGGTAATTTCTTTGCGCCGCCGTCAGGGCGTTGGGGGTAAATTGATGCGGCTAGGCTTGCGCGTCGCCAAAGAAAAATTTGGCGCGGATATTGTCAAGGTTGGTGCGCAGGTATACGCAAAACCCTTTTACGAAAGCGTAGGGTTTACGCAAATTTCAGACGAATATATGGAAGACGGGATTCCGCATATCTATATGTCGTGCAAAGTATGATAAAGGAAAGGTTATAATGGAAATAAAAGAACGGACAAAAAAGGGAATAGGAAAGCGGATTTGGAGCGTGACGTGGCGCGCACTTTGCGGCGTGTTGGTGTTTGTTTGTACGGCGGTGTGCGTGTTTGTAGCGGTAGACCGTATCCGTTTCCGCGATTTTTATAAAAAGGCGGAAAGCACTTTTGCTATGCCCGGCATTCACAGCGGTTACGTACAGCAGGGATTTGATTACGATGCAGAAAGAGAGCTGTTTCTTTCGACGGGCTATATGTCCAATGATAAGGCGTCGCGCGTGTACGTAATGGACGGAAAGGGCGGCGAATATTACGTTTCCCTTGCAAACACAGACGGCAGTGCGTATATGGGGCACACGGGCGGTATCGTACATAACGGCGATTACGTATATATCACAGGCGATAGCGGTTTGGACGTGTTTTCCTATCAAGATATTTTGGACAAAAAGCCCACGGTGGAAAAGCTGGGCGAAATCAAGGCGTATCTCAACCCTGCTTATTGCTATATCGAAAACGAATACCTTTTGACGGGTTCGTTTTACCGTTCGGGGAATTATGAAACCGCCGATTACGAGCGCATGGAAACGCCAAGCGGCGAGCATAATCCCGCTATTATGACGGCGTTTAAGCTGGACGAAAACGGTCCGTTTGGCGTCAATCCTACGCCGTGCGCGGTGATTTCCACGCGAGGGTTGGTGCAAGGTATGTGCGTTACCGACAGCGGAAAAATCGTGTTGTCTACGTCGTACGCTCTGGCGGCGTCCAAGTTGTACGTCTACGACGGCGCAAAGGTGGAGATAGAAGAGAATTACCGTTTTGACGGCACGACCAAGGACGGCGAAACGTTTGCTTTCGACGGTGTAAAACGGGTATTTTTGGACGGCAATAGTTTGGTGGATTGCATAAAAGCCCCGCCCATGTCCGAAGAGTTGGTATATTTGAACGGTAAGATTTATATTATGAACGAATCGGCGTGCAACAAATATATATTCGGAAACCTGACTTCGGGGCGGAAGGTGTACGCATACCCGTACGAGTAAGAAGGAAACGAACAAGAAAAAACCGCGGACTTTGCAGTCCGCGGTTTCCGTTTTTGTTGGCGTTAAATATCCAAGGTAGGGGGGAGGTCTAATTCGGTAGACACGTATTTCCCGTCCTTTTTGCGTTGTTTTACGCACTCCGTCAATAGATATTCGATTTGACCGTTGATGGAGCGGAAATCGTCCTCAGCCCACGCCGCAATGGCGTTGAAGAGCTTTGGCGATAATCGTAAAGGAATTTGTTTTTTAAGAGTATCGTTCATATCGTCTGTAACCGCCTATCTCTGTTAATAAAGACTGCCTGTGTTTACAATGGGTTGCGCGTCGTGGTTGCCGCAAAGCACCACCAACAGATTGGAAACCATGGCGGCTTTGCGTTCTTCGTCCAATTCTACCAAATTGCCGTTTTTCAGGCGTTCCAAAGCCATTTCTACCATGCCGACCGCGCCGTCTACTATCATTTTTCTCGCGTCGATAATGGCAGAGGCTTGCTGACGCTGCAACATGACTGCCGCAATTTCAGGGGCATAGGCAAGATAGGTGATGCGTGCCTCGATAATTTCAATACCGGCATCATCTACGCGGCTTTGAATTTCGTCGCGGATACGCGCGGCAACGATTTCGCTTGAACCGCGCAGGCTGCCGTCGTCTTCCACGCCGTCGCCCGTCGTGTCTACGCCAGGCGCAACGTCGTAGGGGTAAATACGTACGATATTTCGCAGCGCGCTGTCGCATTGCAAAGAAAGATATTCTTTGTAATTGTCAACGGTAAAAGCGGCTTTTGCCGTGTCGACGACACGCCACATAACGGCAATACCGATTTCTACGGGGTTGCCAAGGCAATCGTTGATTTTTTGGCGGTTGTTGTTCAAAGTCATAATTTTCAACGACATTTTCTTGTTAACGAAAGAAAATCCGTTGCTAAGCGGCAAAATCGGCGCGTCGCCCACGTCGCCGCTTTGGTTCAGTTTCGTTTTTGCCGCCGGATTAACGGCGATACAAAAAGGATTGATGGCGTAAAAACCCGCGCCCTTGATAGTGCCTACGTATTTACCGAACAACGTTAAAACCAACGCTTCGTTGGGCTTTAATACGCGCAGCCCGATTAAGGGAATCCAAGCTGTCAAAATAATAAAAATGGAAACGCCGATTAGCGTGCCCCAGGTGCGGGTTGCATAACCCCTTGTGTCTAAAACAGCGGCAAGTACAATGCCCGCAATGCCGAGCAATTCAAAAAAGATACCGACGAGTAAAACGAGCATGCCTCTCTTTTTATTTTGTAAGATAATTTCCTGCATAAAAGATGCCTCCTGTATTTGATATCAAAATGATATCATAGGGAGTGGGCATTGTCAATACCTTTTTTCATTTTTTCATAATTTTTTTCAAAAAAGAAAGCGCTGTGTTAAATCAGCGCTTCGTATTCGGTGTATAATTCGTCGAGCTTTTTCTTGATTTCGTCTAAGCGGTTGCATTTTTCGGTGAGCAGGGCAAAATTTGTCGTAACTTCGGGGGTGGAGAGGTCGGCGTTTAACTGCTCGTCCTCTTGTTCCAACGCCGTAATCTCGTCCTCGATTTTTTTAATGCGAGTACGCCGCTTTGCGTCCTGTGCCCGCTCTTCTCTGCTCCGATAATAGTTTTCTTTATGCTCAGAGTTTTTTGAAATGGCGGGGGACGGTACGTTTTCAACCGCTTTTTGCGCCGTTTTCAGTTGCGCTTTATAAGCGGTAAATTCGTCGTATGCGCCCTTAAATTCAGTCGCTTTTCCGTCCTCTAATTCTAAGATTTTCCCTGCCAAAGCACGGATAAAGTAGCGGTCGTGTGAAACGAATAACAGAGTCCCGTCAAAGGCTTTTAAGGCGGTTTCTAGGCTTTCGCGCGCCGCCAAATCGAGGTGGTTGGTCGGCTCGTCCAAAATCAGGAAATTGCCCTGTTCGCAGGCGAATACGGCAAGGGCGAGCTTCGCCCGTTCCCCGCCGGAAAGCATGCGCACCTGCTTGTCCATGTCCTCGGCAGGCAAACCTGCCTGCGCCAAAATAGCGCGCACTTTGGTCTGTTCCCACGTAACGTGCCGCCCCCAAAGTTCGCCAAGTACCGTTTCATTTTGCGAAAGGTTGGCGTTTTCTTGGTCATAGCAGGTAATTTTAACAAATCTGCCGAATTTGATTGCGGGATTTTTACCTTTGACAATTTCTTTAATCAGCGTGGATTTTCCCGTGCCGTTGTCCCCGATAACGGCGCATTTTTCGCCGCGCGTCAAGCCAAACGACGCGTCGTTAAGCAAAATTTTTTCGCCTGCCGTCAGTTTAAGGTTGGCGATTTCCAACACCCGTTCGTACGGCTTTTCGGCGTACGTAAACACAAAACGAGGGGGGACGGGCGGCAACGACGGCTTTTCAATCAGCTCCATTTTCTCTAAGGCGAGCCGACGGGATTGCGCCATTTTGGTCGTGGACGCGCGGACGAGGTTTCTATCCACGTACTGTTGCATGTGCGCGCGTTCTTCCTGCTGTTTTTCGTATTCTTTCAAAAGGTGAGCGGTCTTTTCCGCTTTTAAGACTTTGTATTTGGAATAATTGCCCTTAAAGACGGACAGTTTTTTGTTTTCGAGTTCGTAAATCGTGGACACGAGTTTGTCCAAGAAGTACCGATCGTGCGACACCGTTAAAATTGCGCCCTTGAACGACGAAAGATATTCTTCCAACCAAAACAGCGTTTTCATATCCAAGTGGTTGGTCGGTTCGTCCAAAACCAAAAGTTCGGGTTCTTCTAACAAAAGTCGGCAGAGTTTCAGCCGCGTCTTTTCGCCGCCCGACATGGTGCAAATCGTTTGCTCGTAATTATTTTCAAAGCCCATGCCGTTGAGTACGGTACGGATGCGCACCTCAAAATTATAGCTATCGCGCGCGGCAATTTGTTTGTTCAACGCCTCGTATTTTTGGCTTAACGCACGGTATTCTTGGCTATTTTCGTCCGTCTTTGCAATTTTTTCTTCCGTTTCGCGCAAGGCGTCTATCGCGCGGATATCGGCGGAAAAAATTTCGCGCATTTCTGCAAAAACGGTATTTGCGGAATCGTACCCGCCGTTTTGTGCCAAATATCCGATACGGATACCGTTTTTGCGAAAAATCGTACCGCTTTCAGGTTCTAATTCCCCTAAAATCAAGCGGATTAACGTGGTTTTTCCTTCGCCGTTTCCGCCGATCAAACCGACGCGTTCCCCTTCGTTTAACGAAAAACAGACGTTTTCCAAAAGAGAACCGCCGCTAAAACCAAATTGTAAATTGTCTGCGGAAATCAGCATATTTCCTCCGAATAGTTTATATTTTCTGTCGCAAAATAAAAATATGGATAAAAAGAAATTGTTTGTAAAAATTCGCGCTTGGGAGAGCGAAATTGCCTATGCAACGCCTTCGCGCGCCGCTGCGCTCAGCCGAAAAATCGCAAGGCACAAAGGACGGGTGTTTTGAGTACGTCCAAGGGGTAAAGCTCAAAAATCCCAAGACGGAATGTATTTTTCGCCGCTCGATTTGCGTTCCTGTGCAAATAGATTGACAATACCAAGCTCCGTCGCCGTATCGATTGCGGCGTTATATTCGCGCGCGGTGATCGGACGGGAAAGTTCGGGGTATTTTTCAATACCGCCAAAGGGGGTATATTGGCTCATTAGACTAAGGTAAGTGTCTTTAGGCAGGGTACGCGCAAACCATTTTAGCAAAGTTTTCGTGTCCGACGTGCAAAGGGGCATAACGAGGTGGCGCACGATACACCCCGACAGCATTTTACCGTCCTCGCGCATGTGTAGGGGCTTTGCATTTGCCATAAACTCGATTGCCTCGGCGGCAACGTCAAAATAATCGTCCTTGCCCAAATACCGCCGCGAAAGGGAGGGGGAATAAAACTTCATATCGGGCAAATAAATATCTACGAACGGGTCGATACGTTTTAGCGTGTCGACCTTTTCATAACTACCCGTATTATATACGACGGGGATTTTCGGTTGATACAGTTCAAACGCAGGGATAAGGTACGGCGTTAAATGC
>JAZNXZ010000162.1:0-4889 GCA_045594165.1 Candidatus Scatosoma sp. | reverse complement strand
GGAAAAAACTGCATTTTTAAGAGAAAAAAAAAAAGGCCCGACGGCGTTTTCCCCCTCCTTCTCTTTTGTTGTGTTGTTTTCTTACTGTCATACCGAGCGGAGGCGTAGCCGCAGTCGAGTGTATCTACGTTCTGTCATTGCGAACTGTTTTGCGAGATTACCACACTTTGTTCATAATGACAAGCGCAAACAGCGTGGCAATCTCATACAAAATCTTACCGCACTTTTTCACTCTTCACTTTTACTTATTCCTTTTGAGATACGCTCCACTCACTTCGTTCGGTTTGGCTACGCCAAATCGCAAGCTGAACGGTATGACATTTCAATACGCATCGGTAAACCTCTACTAAGCCACGCCACTATGGCGTGGTTTTACTATACAAAAAGGCAGCCTGACTTTTCACAAGTCAGGCTGCCCAATCTTTCTGTTTTTGTATCTCTTATCTATGCTTACCTTTGTGGAAAATCGCCACCGTACCGCACCCCGAGTGCGTACCGATTACGCTGCCGATATAATGCACAAAAATCGGGTTTTTCGGCATCTTTTTCGCTATCAATTCTTTGATATATTCCAACTCGTCCTCGCAATCGCCGTGGCTGATAAAAATCGGGTCTTCGTCCGTCATATCCGCGAGTTCAAACATGTTTTCCACCAGCTTGGACAAGGATTTTTTTCTACCCATCGCTTTGCCGATTGCCTTCAATTTTCCCTCGTCGTTGACGTGCATAATCGGCTTAATCTTCAACACCGAACCGATAATCGCCGTCGCCCCCGACACTCTGCCACCGCGCTTAAGGTGGAAAAGATTATCCACGGTAAAATGATGACAAATTTGCGGCTTTAATACTTCGGCATAGTTCGCTACGTTGTCCAACGTTTCCCCTGCGTCCGCCTTTTTAATGACGTAATCCAACAGCAAACCTTGCCCCATCGACGCACAAAGGGAATCCACCACGCGGATTTTACGCTTAGGATATTCTTTTGCCAAATCTCTGCACGCCACCGTAAAACTCCCCGAAGTCCCCGAAAGCCCCGACGAAAAGGTGAGCACCAACACGTCGTTGCCTGCCTTGAGCAGCGGCTCGATATGTTCGCGCGCTTGTTCCGACGTCACCTGATAGGTCGTGGGCATACTGCCGCTGCGCAGCTTTGCGTAGAAATCTTTTTCGCTGATTTGTTCGCCGCTTTCCCCTTCGTAATTGACGTTGTCCATCGTAAAGCCAAGGGGTACGACTTCTACGTTATGTTCTGCATAATACGCCTTGGGCATATCGCACGCCGAATCGGTTACAATCATAAATTGTCTGTTCTTCATTTTTTTATCCTCGCGTCTTTATTATCCTTCGTTGTCTACTTTAATACGTTAAAATTTTTAATCCGTTCCGCCTCGAAGGAAAGACGGACGGTGTATATGCCTTTTTCACAGGTCAGCTCCATACGGGGCAGACCGATCAATTCAAAATATTCGTTGCATTTTTCTGCAAAATCCTGCAAAACAAGCGCCTTGCAACCCTCACTCATCACTGATTTGTCCGCTTGTAAAACGTGGCTGATCCGCACAAAATTTTCCGTTTGCCGCATACCTACCTCCCTACAGCCGTGCCTTTAATACGCGCCGCAAATTCCCGAAAAATCCGCTGTATCTCTTCGTGGGATCATACAGCTTTTTTCGCCCCGACAGCAAACAATTTGCCATCATTTTGAAGGAAGTATGTATCTGATTTAGGTCCCCTTTTCGTACCTGACTGCATTCGGGCAATACTCCCAAAAGAGGCACGCGCAATAACTTTTCAATCTCTTGCGGAGAAAGGGTTTCCCCCGATATTTGCAAATCTCCGCGCACCATATTTACCGCCAAAAACAACCCTTTCAAGCGATAACTTTTTAACGCGGTAATTACTTTGTCCGCATCGCGGAGCGCCGATAAACAGGGCGTCGTCACCACAATCGCCTCGTCCGCCGTTGCCACCGCGCGGTGAAATCCGTCGTCGATCCCGGCAGGGCAATCGATTAAAATAAAATCGAATTGCGTCGACAAGCCGTCCAAAACGACCTTTACCGCCTGTGGAGAAACGTACCGTTCGGCAGTGATACCGCTGCTGGTCAAAATATACAGCGTCGGAAAATCGGGATGGCGAATCAAAGCTTGCTTTGCCCGACACCGCCCCTCGATCACGTCTAATAAATCGTAGGTGATGCGGTTTTCTACCCCCGTTGCCACGTCTACGTTGTTCAGCGCGAAATCGGCGTCGCAAAGGATTACCCGCTGCCCTTTTTTCGCAAGCTGCACGGCAAGATTTGCAGCAACCGTTGTCTTTCCGACACCGCCTTTCCCCGACGTTACGACAATTTTTCTTGCCATTATGCGCGCTCCTTTTTCACTGATTTACCGCCATTTTTGCGGCATAGAACAGCATAACATTTTAGGTGCGTCGCCTTTTTGCTTTCTTTGCTCTTTCTTGTCGTTTTTCGTCGTTTTCGGGCGCGAATTTCCTCACGTTTTTCTATCCGTATTGTTTATATTATACCACATTTATCCACACTTGGCAACTCATTTTGTAGAAAAAGGTACAATGTCATACTATTTTGTGACTTTTGATGCAAAAGAAAACGGACTTTCGTTTTCGAAAATCCGTCTTTTCTGTTTATCGTTTGCTCTTATTACGAAAACTGCCCTAAAATTACCAATCTTACCACTCAGGGACTTCTTCCACGACGTTATCGCTTCTT
The DNA here is from genome assembly GCA_045594165.1 of Candidatus Scatosoma sp. Lineage (GTDB taxonomy): Bacteria > Bacillota > Clostridia > Christensenellales > Borkfalkiaceae > Scatosoma. The sequence goes on along the minus strand of JAZNXZ010000162.1, from coordinate 2,158 downwards.
TGAACAAAGCTGTTACTATCATTAAAGCTTTCCTCTTGGGAGCTGTTTTGCGAACCACCTTTTTTCTTTTTACAACCCACAAACGCCGTCGCACCACAAACCATACCAATCGCCAAAATAATACATAAGATTTTTTTCATTGCTCACACCCCTTTTCTTTACGTAATAAGAACGGGGATTTCTCTCCGTCCTTTTTCATCATTACCATGCTTATCTGTTACGCTTGCAAAGTTCCGAACAAACCTCGGAAATCTTTACGTCTTTTGCATTTAACAATACCATTACGTGATACAAAAGATCCGCCGCCTCATTGATGACGCCCACCTTTTCGGTGTTCTTCGCCGCGATAACAAGCTCTACCGCCTCTTCGCCCACCTTTTTCCCGATACGGTCAACGCCGCGCGTAAACAGGAAACTCGTATAAGCGCCGTCCTCAGGGTTGGCTTTTACGTCCGCAACAATACGTTGCAATCTGCCAAACATTTCGCCGCCGATATCGTTGTACTCGCCTTTAATTTGCGTAGCAAACGCGCTGAACGCATTGTTTTCCACGTCCACCTTGCCCTTTTGTCCAACTTTCAAAAGCAACGCGCCGCCGTTGTTCGTCACAAACGCCGCCTTGACCGACTGCGTATTCCCTTTTGCCGCGCCTTGTTTTACAACTTCCTTTTTCTGCGCGTCGTAATAATGGGCATAGCCCGTGGCAAAAGTAGCGTCTACCGCTTCCGCATTCATTTCTGCGAGCATCAACACTTCACCGCTTTCGTAATCTTGCACGATTACGGGGACAAGCCCGTTTTCGCCGTATTTAATCTTGCTAACGTCTACCGTTTCTTGCTTTATTGCCATAGCTACACCTCCGTAAAGCATCTTACGAATATTATTATACTACAAATTTCTTTCGCCGTCAATAGTCCCCGAAAAATTTTTTGCAGATTTTACAATTTTTTCACCAAAAAGCAACGTTTTTCGCTTTTTTGCCTCCAAATATCCCCTTTTTCGTCAATTTAACACGACGTCTTTCAGGCTTTCGTACTTTTTCAGTGCCGCCGCACGCAGTTTTTCATCGTCAAATTGTCCCTCAAAAGCGTCGTCGGAAAGCCGTTTCGCCATGAAAATGACGCTGGTGGGGTATTTCAGATTTTTAATATCCGTCAGCATTTTGCCCGATTGCCGCGTACCGAAGAAATCGCCGCTGCCGCGCATTTCCAAATCCTTTTCCGCAATCTTAAACCCGTCGGCATTGTTCTTTAACGTCGTCAACCGTTCGCGCGCGGTATCGCTTTCCGAACCCATCAAAAGGAAACAATAGCTCTTTTCCGCGCCTCTGCCAACGCGCCCCCGCAACTGATGCAGCTGCGACAGACCAAATCTCTCCGCATTGTAAATAATCATCATGGTCGCGTTGGGCACGTCGACGCCAACTTCGATGACCGTCGTAGACACCAGACAATCGTATTCCCTGCGCTTGAACGCCGCCATGATTTCCGTCTTTTCTTTTTCTTTCATGCGCCCGTGTAAGAGGGCAAACCGCACCGTCGGCAGACGGTTTTTCAGCTCGTCGAAAAGCTCCGTCACGCTGATGATGCTCCCCTCTTCATCGTCGTTGATTTTTGCGCACACAAAATACGCCTGCTTGCCTGCCGCCGTTTCTTTTTGGACGTAGGAAAGCATATCGTCGTACTTGCTTTCTGGGATAATACTCGTCGAAATTTCCTGCCGCGCCTTGGGCTTATCGGGAATCGTCGTAACGTCCAAATCCCCGTAGAAAATCAGGGAAAGCGTTCTGGGAATCGGCGTTGCACTCATAACCAACATGTCCGTTCCCACGCCCTTTTCCGCCAAAGCGTTACGCTGTGCCACACCGAAACGGTGCTGCTCGTCGCAGACGATAAAGGACAAATTCGGAATTTCTACGTCCCCTTGCAAAATGGCGTGCGTGCCGCATAAAATATCAATTTCGCCCTTTTTGAGCGCCACTTTCATTTCCCGCTTTTCCTTCGCCGTCATACCGCCCGCCAAATAGCCCACGCGATAATCGGGGAAATATTTTTGCAAAACGTGATAATTTTGTTCAGCAAGGACTTCGGTGGGCGAAAGGTACGCCGCCGTAAAACCGCTCTTTACCGCCATGAAAATGCCGCACAGAGCCACCGCC
>JAZNXZ010000161.1:0-4590 GCA_045594165.1 Candidatus Scatosoma sp. | reverse complement strand
TGTCAGCGTCAAGGAAGAACCTCTCGTGGAGGCTGCAAAGCAAGTAAAAACGCTGGATTTGCAGTCGAGTAAAAATAAGATTTACGGTACGTATCACGCGGAAGGGGGCGAAAGCGTCTTTTTATCCGTGCCGTACGACGAGGGATTTACCTTAAAAATCAACGGGAAGAAAGCGGATTATTATAAGGTATACGACGGTTTTATCGGTTTTTATTTGCAAGAGGGCGACAACCGTATCGAGCTGAGTTATCTTACGCCTGGATTCCCCGTAGCCGTATTTTTAACGGTGTGCGGAACGGGCTTGTGTTTGGCGGCGTTTGTGCTTTGGAAACGGAAACGTCTGCGGGTAGAAATGCCTGCGTTGGTGAACGAAATAGCGTATTACGGATGGATTATAGCAGGGGTTGCGGTAATTGCGGTGATATACGTAATGCCCCTACTGCTGGCGGTATAAAGGAGAAATACAAATGGAAAATCAAATGAAACAGGAAGAAACGTCGCTGGAAGCGTGCAAATCCAACGAAATTTTGAAACAGACGAAGAAAGAACTTTTTTGGGAAATCTTCCGCTTTTTGTTGGTAGGCGGTGGCGCAACGGTTTGCGATTATCTCGTGCATGCGTTGGTTGAAAACGTGTTATATTCCCTTACAAGCTGGACGACGGCAGTGATTTGGATTGCAACGGCATCAGGCTTTCTTGTGGGCATGTTTATTAATTGGGTGTTGTCGATTGTGTTTGTATTTCGCGCGGTACGCAATAAAAAAGAGGCGACTTCGGCAAAATCCTTTTGGGTATTCGTTGCTATATCGTTGATTGGTTTGGCAATGACGCTTGTCGGCGTTTGGGGGTTGAAAACCTATGTGATTCCTGGATTTGAATTATTTGGCACAGCAAAATTCTTGGGCGTTACTTGGAATGAATGGGTTGCGAAAATGATTATGACCTGCATTGTCCTCGTTTGGAATTATATCGGCAGAAAAATCTTTGTTTTTAAGTCGTAAATTGCTAATAAAAAGCCCCGTCATCGCGACACGTATGGCGGGGTTTTATTTTTTGCGCGCAATTGTGAAAATTAGAAGAAAATTTTTAGAAAGGTATTGCAATTTGATAAAGGACATTGTATAATAACCGTAGTAAAAGCAAATGGCTTGTGTAAAAGATGCTCACAAATATATGTCAAACTCCTTTTTTGATGATAGAAAGCGTTACGGAGAAACCCGTAGCGCTTTCTACCTTTTTAGTCGGTTTGTCTACCCCTTTTCCTTTGTAAAGGAAAAATATAAAAAGATACGGAAAATTTGCATGAAAGGCTTGACAAAATAAATTCCGTCTGTTATAATAAAATTCGTGAGAACACATGGGCGTCACGCGGGCTCGCGTTGCGCCTTTTTTTCTAAGATTAAAAGGGACGGATGCGCGGCACAAAAGCGTACACGGAAGGGGTAGAAATGACGGGACGTATTCACTCATTTGAATCTTTCGGTACGGTAGATGGACCGGGGATCCGATTTGTTGTTTTCTTGCAAGGTTGTCCTTTGCGTTGTCAGTATTGCCATAATCCCGACACCTGGGGGGCAGGCGGTACGGAATACACCGTGGACGAAGTCATTGAAAGGGTTTTGAAATATAAAAACTATTTCGGCGACCAGGGCGGCGTTACCGTAACGGGCGGCGAACCCTTGGCGCAAATCGATTTTGTTACCGAACTGTTTACAAAACTCAAAGAAAGAGGAATCCATACCTGCGTAGACACTTCGGGAATTATGTTTAACGCCGACAGCGAGGCGAGCGTAGCAAAGCATGAAAAATTGCTAACCGTTGCGGATTTGTTTTTGCTTGACATCAAGCATATTGACGACGAAGCTTGCAAAAAATTGACGGGGCAGAGCAATAAAAACACGTTGCGGTTTGCACAGTTTTTAAGCGACCACGGCAAAAAGACGTGGATTCGGCAAGTGCTTGTGCCGACGTTGACGGACGACGACGAAACGTTGAAACGGACGCGCGCGTTTGTCGATACTTTGAAAACGGTGGAAAAGGTAGAGGTTTTGCCCTATCATACGTTGGGCGAAGTCAAATACGAAAAACTTGGCATGGAATATCCGCTCAAAGGCATTGAAAAACCGACGAAAGAACGGGTACTTAACGCCAAACGGATATTAAACGAAGGTAGATAAATGAACGAAAAAGATTACAAAGAACATCTGAAAGGGCTTTGTTGCGTGGAGGTCAGCGGGGAATCCTGCGCGAACTGTCTAACGCTGATGCCGATATTGCAAGAGCTTTGCGCGGCGCGCGGGGACATACGCCTTGTACACGTGGAGGCGGATTACAACACTCTGCCTTTGATGGAAGAGTGGGAGGTAGAAAAAGTGCCGACGATTCTGCTTGTAGAAGACGGGGAAATTTTTGCCCGTTGCCACGGATTCCAACCGGAAGAGATTTTAGAGATTTGGTTGGACGCCAAGATTGAAGAACACAAAGCGGCAAAAAATTGAAAACAACGTCCAAAAATTAGGGCGTGTTGATAAATAAACAAGACAAAATATATTTTTATAGGAGTTACTGAATATGATGCAATACAAAGGTTGGGAAGGATTTGTTCCCGGTAAATGGTGCAACGACGAAGTAGACGTGCGCGATTTCATCCAGCACAACTACACGCCGTATGAAGGTGATTCGGCGTTCCTTGCTCCCGCAACGGAAGCGACGAAAAAGCTTTGGGCTATCGTTTGTGATTTGACCAAGAAAGAACTTGCAGCGGGCGGCGTTTTGAACGCAGACACGAAAGTTGTTTCTACGCTTACGTCCCACGGCGCAGGGTATTTGGATAAGGATTTGGAAAAGATTGTAGGTTTGCAGACGGACGAACCTTTCAAGCGTGCGTTGCAGCCCTTCGGCGGCCTTCGTATTTCCGAAAGCGCATTGCAGCTTTACGGTTTCGAACTTGACCCTTCCGTAAAAGAAATTTTCACGAAATATCGCAAGACGCACAACGAAGGTGTGTTCGACGCATATACTCCGGAAATGAGAGCGGCTCGTTCCGCGCACATTTTGACCGGTTTGCCCGACGGTTACGGCAGAGGCCGTATCGTAGGCGACTACCGTCGTGTAGCCCTTTACGGTGTTGATTATCTTATCCAGAAGAAGGAAGAAGATAAGTTGGCTATGGGCGGTACGATGACGCCCGATAAGGTGCGCGACCGTGAAGAAATTTCCGAACAAATCAAGGCGCTCAAAGGTCTTAAAGAAATGGCAGCGGCATACGGTTGCGACATTTCCAAGCCTGCAACCACGGCGCAGGAAGCAATTCAGGCGTTGTACTTTGGCTACCTTGGCGCAGTAAAAGACCAAAACGGTGCTGCAATGTCTATCGGTAGAAACAGCACGTTCCTCGATATCTATATCGAACGCGACCTTAAAAACGGCGTAATCACCGAAGAACAGGCACAGGAATTTATCGACCATTTCGTTATGAAACTCCGTATCGTGAAGTTCATGAGAACGAAGGAATACAACGAATTGTTCTCGGGCGACCCTACGTGGGTAACGGAAGTTATCGGTGGTATGGGCGTAGACGGCAGAACGCTTGTAACCAAGAGTTCGTTCCGTATCTTGCACACGCTTGACAACCTCGGTCCTGCACCCGAACCCAACCTCACCGTTTTGTGGTCGAAGAGATTGCCTATCGCGTTCAAGAGATACTGTGCGGAAATTTCCATCCGTACGTCCTCGATTCAGTACGAAAGCGACGATTTGATGCGTCCTGAAATGGGTGACGACTACTGTATCGCTTGCTGCGTAAGCTGTATGAAAGTTGGTAAAGACATGCAGTTCTTCGGCGCAAGAGCAAACCTTGCAAAGTGCTTGCTGTATGCAATCAACGGCGGTAAAGACGAACTTATCCTTGACAAAAAGACGGGCAAGCCCATGCAGGTTTCCCCCGAATTTATGCCTATCACCAGCGACGACGCGCTTGATTTTGAGGAAGTTAAGGCGAAGTTCGATAACATGATGACGTGGCTTGCAGAATTGTACGTAAACACGCTGAACGTTATCCACTACATGCACGATAAGTATTCGTACGAATCGTTGGAAATGGCGTTGCACGACACGAAAGTTCGCCGTTTCTTCGCAACGGGTATCGCAGGTCTTTCCTGCGCGGCAGACTCTTTGTCGGCTATCAAGTACGCAAAGGTATATCCCATCCGTAACGAACACGGTATCGTGGTAGATTTCCGTATCGAAGGCGAATTCCCGAAATACGGTAACAACGACGACAGAGCAGACGAACTTGCAGTATGGCTGTTGAAGACGTTCATGAAGAAAGTTAAGAGCCATTACACCTATCGTGAAAGTGTTCCCACGACGTCGATTTTGACGATTACGTCCAACGTCGTATACGGTAAGAAGACGGGTAACACGCCAAGTCGGATCGTAGCCATGTCGTTCTGTGAGCCAAGGAGTTGTTAGTCTCTCTTGTCTTCCTAAGACCGCTTGGCCTCCGACTTATCGTGAAAGTGTTCCCACGACGTCGATTTTGACGATTACGTCCAACGTCGTATACGGTAAGAAGACGGGTAACACGCC
>JAZNXZ010000160.1:0-8188 GCA_045594165.1 Candidatus Scatosoma sp. | reverse complement strand
CGCACAAATAAAAAATTAAGGAGAATTGAAACGACAGGAATTAAAATATCAAAATCGAGTTGATATTGACTTATTAACTCACGAAAAACAAGAATCACCGTTAGAATTAGACGATGATACGTTAAATATAAGCGCAACTGTACTTGCGAATATGTTGTTAGATTTTGTAAGGGATAAAGGCTCATACGACAGTCTAACTCCAAATAACGTTTTTAGAAAGGAGAACAAACAATGAAAAAAGCAGTAATTTACGCTAGGTTTAGTTCGCACTCTCAAACCGAACAATCTATTGAAGGTCAACTTAGAGAATGCTATGATTTTGCCAAGCGAAACGATGTTACTATCGTTGGCGAATACATAGACCGAGCGTTAACGGGAACATCAGACAAACGTCCACAGTTCCTTAAAATGATTGAAGATAGCAAGAAAAAGAACTTTGAGTACGTTTTGGTGTATCAATTAGATCGTTTTGCCCGTAATCGTTATGACAGTGCTAACTACAAAGCAAAATTAAAGAAAAACGGCGTAAGAGTTTTGTCTGCTAAAGAAAACATTACCGACGATGCAAGCGGAATACTCGTTGAAGGTATGCTTGAGAGTATGGCGGAGTACTACTCCGCCGAACTTTCTCAAAAGGTCAAACGTGGCATTAAAGAAAGCCTTATAAAAGGCAATTTTATAGGTGGTCACGGATTATTAGGTTACGATACCGTTGATAAAAAGTGGACGATTAACCCACTTGAAGCAATCGTTATCAAAGATATCTTTACTCGCTACCGAAGTGGCGAAAAAGCAAAAGATATTATAAATCGCCTAAACGCATCGGGAATAAAAACTAAGTCAGGCAAAAAATTTACAATGAGTCAACTTGCCCGTATTATTCGTAATGAAAAGTATATGGGCATTGTAAACGTGGACGGAAACGTCTATACAAACGTAATTCCACCTATCGTGGAAGAAAAGTTATTTAGGGAGTGTAATTTAATTATGGATTCACATAAGCATAAACAAAGAAAGAACTACGACGAGCAACCGTATATTTTAAGTGGAAAACTTTTTTGCGGATATTGCGAGTCGGCAATTACTGCAGAAGCAGGCACGAGCAAAACGGGACGTGTTTACCGCTACTACAAGTGCTACGGGAAGAAATTAAAAACAACCGATTGCCACAAGAAACCTGTTAGTCAAGATTTTATTGAAACAATAGTATTTGAAGCAACTATTAAATACATTCTTCGTCCAAAGGTTATTGATAAAATCGCAGAAATGGTTACCGAAAAGTTTAACGCTGAAATTTCTACGCCAACTGTGTTATTGAGCCTTGAAAAAGAACTTAAAGAAGTAAATAAGTCCATTAACGGCATTATGACAGCAATAGAAAACGGCATCTTCACAAAGACCACGAAAGAGCGTTTGTTAAATTTAGAAGCCGAACAATCCGAACTTGAAAACAAAATAGCCGTTGAAAAAGCAAGGCAAACGAAACCATTACAAGTCAATGAAGTTAAGAAATTTTTAACCTATTTTGCTTATATGAAATACGAAAAAGGCGAAGAAAAAAACGAGTTCTTTAACTCGTTTATAAATCGTGTTATTTTGTATGATGATAAGGTTATTATTCTCTACAATTCAAATGATAGAGAGACTAAAAGGCTTTCTAAAAAGCAATTAAAAGGTATTGAAAACGCCGAAACGCTTGAAGATATAAAAGAAAACTCGCTTGAACCTAAAAAGTTCAAACGAGTTGCTCTTGGCGCAGAAGGCGGGATTCGAACCCGCGCTACGGTTTTCCCATACTACTCCCTTAGCAGGGGAGCCCCTTGAGCCTCTTGGGTACTTCTGCATGGCTCAATATTGACCGCTTATTCAAAAAAGCTATATTACTATATCATATTTTTTTTGGCTTGTCAAAGCTTTTTGCTGTGAAAAACGAAAAATCTTTTTATTTTTTTGGGCGAAAAAATAAAAAATCGCACCAATGCGTCAAAACGAAAAATGCGCGTAAATCGATAAATGGCTGGGGACGGTACGCAACGAACGCGTATTTGAGCGAAAATTTTAACCAAATAGCGTTTCCGTTTTTACAGGAAAATAAAAATGCGGTAAAAAAATTGCGTTCAGTTCTTGCAATACGGCAAAAAATGTGCTAAAATATAAAAAGGAAATTTTATTGAGAGGAAATAAGAATATGAACGTTTGGCATGATATCGCGCCCGAGCGTATTACAGCAAAGAGCTTTGAGGCGTTTATTGAAATCCCGAAAGGGTGTAAGGCAAAATACGAGTTGGATAAAGACACGGGGCTTTTGAAACTTGACCGTGTGTTGTATACGTCTACCGTATACCCTGCGAACTACGGTTTTATTCCCAGAACGTTTGCGGACGACGGCGATCCGCTGGACGTTTTGGTGCTCTGCAACGAGGCGATTTATCCCTGTACGCTTGTAAAATGTTATCCGATCGGGGTAATTAAGATGATCGACGGCGGTTCGTTGGATGAAAAAATTATCGCAATCCCGTTTGGCGATCCTACGTATAACGATTATTACGACATTCACGAGTTGCCCAAACACGTGTTTGAGGAAATGATGCACTTTTTCGAGGTGTATAAATCGTTGGAACACAAGCAGACGACGGTAAAAGAGATTTGTCACCGTGACGAAGCCATGGATATTATTAACAAATGTATTGACGCGTATAAAAATATTTTTACCGGTAAGGGTATATAAGTTCGACTTTTTGTATATAGTTCAACGGAATCGACAGAGCAAGAGGATTTGACGGTATGAAAAAATACAAAATCAAAGGGCTGCCGACACAGCAAAACGCAGCTTTGAAAAATCGAATCGTCAAGACACGTACCAGGGCTAAATGGGTAGGCGTAGTGTATTTGATTGCCTGTTTTTTTGTATTGGTTTCCGCTTGTTTTCCGCTCATGAAATCAGATTACGTCGACATAGGCTTGGCAGAGGTTTGGCGCGAGTTTTCGTTGGATTCCTTTCAATCAATGCGCGAAGCGGTAAATATTATACCCTTTTTCCTTGCAGTACTCTATATCGGGATGCTGATTATATTGGCAATTATGTTTATCCGCACCCTATTGAGGCTTAGGGGGTTGTTTAAGAGCAAGGCAAACAGAAAATACGGGTTCAATCGGAACGTGAACGCAATGCAAAGAATCGGGCAAGTATTTTCGGTTATGTTTGCGGTGGTTTTAGGGTTTTATTTCCTGCTGTTTATGCTGAGCGGCAGCGGCGAACCGACTGTCTTTTTCTACGTATTTGTAATCTTATGTTTGACGTTGCATTTCCTTGGCGGTATACGTGGCGGAAAAGCGAGCTATTTTGACGTTGGCGAAAGTGGACAAATGGAAGAACGCCGCCGCAGAATCGGGCGTACCGTACCGTTTATCCGCAATTTTGTGCAGATTATCGGCGTATTTTCTATGATGTCGTTATTTTTGCAAACTAGCCGCATTTACGAATGTATCGAGGCGATGTTGCGAAAAGACGTATGGGTCAATCATTTTTGGACGAACGCGATCAGTTTTATGTCGTTGCTGTTGCAATTCGTGACGGCGATTTCTTTATTGACGTTGTTAAAACACGCGACGGGTACGACGGAATTTGACATAGACGGCACTCGCGCGTCGGGTATGAAAAATTATCGGGTTTTTGCATTTTTTATCTTCTTGGCAAGCGGCGCGACCTTTTTCTATCGAAAATTGTTCGGCGAAGTTTCTTTACGGTATTCTGGGGCGGCAGGACAGACGGTTGTTGAGATATTCTGTTGGACGGATAAGCTGTCGTTAATCCTTGCGGCGATTGGCTTGGCAATGTTCGTTTTTGAAGTGCTTATGCGCAATTACCCCCGTGAACGTGTCGAAACGAATGCATTATCGACGGAAAAAACCGAGGACACGGCAGAGGAAAAAACAGACGTGTCTTGTGAAGAAATGCAAGAGGGCGCTGAGGTCGTACAGCAGGCGATTGATTTTTCGGCTGCGGACGATGCTCCTATCGTTTAAGAAACGCAATAAAAAGGCTCTTTCCCTTGGAAATCCAAGGGATTTTTTTGTTTATTGGAAAAAACTGTGATAAAACGCTTGAAAAATACGCCCAATTAGGATATAATAGAAAAATGACAACGGTAAAACCGTTGGGATAAAAGAGAGGTATGTTATGGCGAAAGAGAATCAGTTTGTAGAGCAAATAGCCGATATCGACGGGGATTTTCCCCAATGGTACACGGACGTAGTGTTAAAGACGAAACTCGTGGATTACGGGCCGGTAAAGGGTACGATGGTTATCCGTCCGTACGGTTATGCGATTTGGGAAAATATTCAAAACGAGATGAATGCTCGTTTTAGAAATCGCGGTGTAGAGAACGCGTATTTCCCCCTGCTTATTCCCATGAGCTATTTTACGAAAGAGGCGGAACACGTAGAGGGGTTTGCGCCCGAAGTGGCGGTGGTTACACATGCAGGTGGCGAAGAACTTGCCGAGCCTTTGGCTATCCGTCCCACGTCCGAAACGATTATCGGTACGATGATGGCAAAATGGGTGCAGTCCTATCGCGATTTGCCCTTGAAAGTTAATCAGTGGTGTAACGTTATGCGTTGGGAAAAGACTACCCGTCCGTTCCTGCGTACCAGCGAATTTTTGTGGCAGGAAGGGCATACCGCGCATGCAAGCGCGGCAGAGGCGGAAGAAGAAACATTTGCCATGCTCGATATTTATAAAGAATTTGCGGAAAATTGTCTTGCGATCCCCGTGTTGACGGGCAGAAAGACGGAAAAAGAAAAATTTGCAGGCGCAGTGGCAACCTATACTATGGAAGCAATGATGCACGACGGTAAGAGTTTGCAGGCAGGGACGTCCCATTATTTAGGACAGAACTTTGCTACGGCGTTCGATATCAAATATCTTGGCAACGAGGGCGTTTTACAGACTGCTTACACCACGTCTTGGGGGGTTTCTACCCGTTTAATCGGTGCAATCATCATGACGCACGGCGACGAACGCGGTCTGGTCTTGCCTCCCGTCGTAGCGCCGATTCAGTGCGTAATCGTTCCCATTGCGGCAAGAAAGGGCGGCGTTATTGAAAAATGCGAAGAATTGAAAGAACAGCTTGCGGCGGCAGGTATCCGCGTAACGTTGGATGCAACGGACAACAGCCCCGGTTGGAAATTTAACGAGTGGGGAATGAAAGGCGTGCCCGTACGTATCGAACTCGGTCCTCGCGACATCGAGGCAGGAAAGATGCTCTGCGCGCGTCGTGATACACTCGAAAAAAAGGAGTTTTCTTTGGAAAACGCGGTAGACGGTATCAAAGCATTGTTGGATTCCGTACAAAAAGGCTTGTTGGAAAAGGCGAGAAAACACCGCGACGAACGTATCGTATATGCAGACGATATCGACGGTATTTTGGCAGGCGTTGAAAGCGGTAAATTCGTAAAAGCGGGCTGGTGCGGCGACCGCGCTTGCGAAGACGCCATCAAAGAAAAGACGGGCGCAACGGCGCGCGTATACGCAGAAGGCGAAACGAAAGAAGTTTGCGCTTGTTGCGGCAAAAAAGCAAAACACGTCATCGTTTACGCTCGAGCTTATTAAAAAATTACGAGGATTTGGCTTACTCCCCGAAACGGAACATTCCGTTTCGGGGCGTTTTCATACGTGCGCATACGTGTCTGTGTACGCTCGGGAATAAATAATGAAAGAAAAAAGCCGATAAATTGTCCTTAGCCACTTGACGAAAGTGAGAAAAGTGTGGTATTATAGTACTATGGATACTATTAACGAAGTCAATCAAAAAATTGCAAGCAATATCGCGTTTTACCGAAAGCAATCGGGGATGACGCAGGCGGAGCTTGCCGAAAAAATCAATTATTCGGATAAATCTGTTTCCAAATGGGAATCTGGCAACGGTGTTCCCGACGTGTATACGCTGATGCAAATGGCGAAATTGTTTAAGATCAGCTTAAACGATATCGTCGGGGAAAAGTCGGCGCAGACGGAAAAGCAGCGGAAGAGAACGAGGGGGTTGGAGGCGCTGATTATGTTGCTTTCCAGCGGTATTATTTGGTTGGTGGCGACCTGTGTTTTCGTAGCGTTGCAACTCGTGATGCCCGGGAAACAGCCTTGGTGGATGGTATTCGTATACATTGCCCCGACCAATGCGGTGCTCTTAATTATTTTTGCTTGCGCATGGAAATATAGATTGCTGAACTTTGTGTCGGTAACGGTTTTGATTTGGTCGGGATTGGCGTCTTTTTATCTGTCAGGCAGGTTTATCGCCATAGAAAACGCTTGGGAGTATAAAGGGCTTTGGACGGTGTTTTTGTTGGGCGCGCCCTTACAGGTGTTAGAGGTTTTATGGGTGTTCTTCCGAACGACATTACAACGTCGCAAACGCAAGCATTTATCCGTTAACGAGGCAACAGAGCTTGCGGAAGAGGCAAATACCGACGGCGCGGAGCGTGCCGAGGATAATCGGTAAAGCAAAACAACGGGAAAGGATTGGGCGGTTTTATGGCTTGCGGACATTGCGGGAAAAATCAAGCAGTTAAAACGTACGAAGAGATCAAGAACGGAAAAAAACAGGTGGAATATTACTGTTTGGATTGTTATCACCGTTTGTTTTTATACGCAGATGAGACGGAAGGGGATTTTTCTCTTTCCGCCTGTCCTTATTGTGGGATGACGCTTGCCGAAGTAAAAAAAGGAAAACTGGTCGGCTGTGCAAACTGTTATAAAATGATGAGCGTCGGTACGTTGCCGATGATTAAGAAAATGCAAGGGGAAAAGGCGCATAGAGGAAAGACGCCCCCACTTGAGGGATACGACGTCAACGTGGGCGGCGCGCAGGCGACGGCAGACGGATTTCGCGCGCAGGCGGTTGCGCTCGCGCGGTTTGAAAGGCAGTGCAACGAATTGGAAGTAATCATTGCCAAATTAAAAGCAGAAAATAATTACGAAGACGCAAAAGGGTACGCGGACAAGCTCTCGTCCATGCGTAGCAAATCTTCGATAGAGGAGGAGTTTGTATGGCGTACGCGCCCGAATTCATCGAAACGATCGTAATTTCTACGCGTATACGCCTTGCGCGAAATTTTGCGTCCTATCCCTTTCCGCAAAAGATGGACGACGCGCAGGCGGAAGACGTCGTACATCTCGTCGGACACGGCTTGGACGAGTTTGACAGCGTGGATACGTTCACGAAATACGATATTAAAAATTTGACGCCTCAACAGGCGGCGCAGCTGCAGGAAGAATATTTAATCAGCCCTGCCTTGACGAAGCATAGCCGCGGTGCGGCGTTTGTTTCGAAAGACCGCAGTATTTCCATTATGGTCAACGAAGAGGATCACCTGCGCGAACAGTACATTTGCAAGGGGTTTGACCTGTTCAAGGCGTACGAACGTATCAGCGGTATCGACGACGCCTTAGCAGGGATGTTCGATTTTGCGTTCGACGATAAGCTCGGGTATCTCACCGCTTGTCCCAGCAACCTCGGTACGGGTATGCGCGCCTCGGTAATGATGTTTTTGCCCGGTTTAGTGTGGAGCGGCGAATTGAAAAAGTTTTTACCCGTATTAAAGGCGGGCGGATTGACGGTCCGCGGTTCGTTTGGGGAAGGTACGGGCGCGGAAGGATATATGTATCAGGTGAGCAACGAACGGACGTTGGGCGTGTCGGAAGGGGATATTCTAAACGAAATGGTGCGGATGACGATGACGCTGTGCGATTTGGAAATCCGCGCCAGAGAACGGATGCAAAAGACGGCGGAAACGGAAATTCGCGACCGTTGTTTGCGCTCCTACGGGATATTGACGAATTGCGCCGTTTTGAGTTGGTCGGAATTTTTAGACCGTATGGCAGACGTGCGTTTGGGCGCGGCTCTCGGTTTTTTTGAGGTCAAGGATAAAAAACGCTTTGACGAGTTTATGGACGATATGCGCCCTACTGCGTTTCGTATCAATAACGGATTGCTGGGGGAAAGCGACGAACTGTGCAATATGCTCCGCGCGGAAACGGCGTCGGGGGCGTTGCCTGCGTTGGTGCGCGTAACCCGTCGAAAACGGTAAAATAGTAAAATCAATACAATCGGTAAAATCGAAAATAAATAAAATACAACGATAGCAAAATACAAAAAAGGGGACGAGTATGCATCCTTTGTCAAGCTGGACG
>JAZNXZ010000159.1:0-2091 GCA_045594165.1 Candidatus Scatosoma sp. | reverse complement strand
AGTTGCTAACCCCGATAAGACGATTATTTCCATCAAACGTCATATGGGTTCGGATTATAAAGTAAATATCGACGGCAAGGGCTATTCCCCCCAAGAAATCTCGGCAATGACGCTGGCAAAATTGAAAGCGGACGCAGAGGCATATCTTGGACAGACGGTAACCGAAGCGGTTATCACCTGCCCTGCATACTTCTCGGATAGCCAGCGTCAGGCAACGAAGGACGCAGGTAAAATTGCAGGCCTTAACGTTCTTCGTATCATCAACGAGCCTACGGCGGCGGCGCTTGCGTACGGTCTTGATAAGGACAAGGGCGGCAAGGTTATGATTTACGACCTTGGCGGCGGTACGTTCGACGTTTCCATTTTGGAAATCTCCGACGGCGTATTCGAAGTATTGGCGACGAACGGCGATACGAAACTCTGCGGCGACGACTGGGATAACAAGATTATCAACTACTTAGTAGACGAATTTAAGAAATCGCACGCAATCGATTTGTCGAAAGACAAAATGGCAATGCAGCGTTTGAAAGAGGCGGCTGAAAAGGCGAAGATTGAACTCTCGGGTATGACTTCGACGAACGTAAATCTTCCGTTTATTTCCATGAGCGCGGACGGCCCTCAGCATTTGGACGTAACGCTTACGAAACAGAAGTTTGAGGCAATGACGGCTGACCTTTTGGAAAGAACGGTTGCGCCTATGAAAGCGGCTATGCGCGACGCAGGGCTTTCGTACAGCGATATCGACAAGGTTATTCTTGTCGGCGGTTCTACCCGTATGCCCGCCGTTGTGGCGAAAGTTAAGGAAATTACCGGCAAAGAACCGTTCAAGGGCATCAACCCCGACGAGTGCGTTGCTATCGGCGCAGCGGTACAGGGCGGCGTTTTGACCGGCGAAGTAAAGGACGTATTGCTCCTCGACGTAACGCCGTTGTCCCTCGGTATTGAAACGCTTGGCGGTGTGTTCACCCGTATTATCGACAGAAACACGACGATTCCTGTAAAGAAGAGCCAAATTTTCTCGACGGCGGCAGATAACCAGACGAGCGTAGATATCCACGTATTGCAGGGCGAACGTGAATTCTGCAAAGACAACAAGACGCTTGGCAACTTCATGTTGACGGGCATTGCACCCGCTCCCCGCGGTATACCGCAAATCGAAGTTACGTTCGATATCGACGCAAACGGTATCGTACACGTAACGGCGCAGGATAAGGGTACGGGTAAATCGACGGATATCACCATTACGTCGTCCACCAACCTTTCCGAAGAGGAAATCGACAAAGCGGTTAAAGAAGCTGAACAGTTTGCGGAAGAAGATAAGAAACGCAAGGAAAAAGTGGACAACAGAAACAAACTTGACGGTATGATTTTCTCGGTAGAACAAACCATGAAAGAGGCTGGCGACAAGTTGGACGAAAACGACAAATCCACGTTGCAGGCGGCTATCGACGCGGCGAAAACGGAACTTGCTAGCGAAGACGACGACCGTATCAAGGCGGCTTACGACAAGCTGATGCAGGACGTACAGCCTGTATTTGCGAAGATGTATCAGCAAGCAGGCGCGCAGGGCGCTCCCGATATGGGCGGCGACAACGGCGCTAGCGGCGATAACGGCGACACCGAATTCCATCAATAATCTTTGACAGTTTTGGCATCAATCGGGTTTGGCGAAAGTCAAACCCGTATGCCATATATAAGAATAGGTAACTACTATGGCAGATAAGAAAAATTATTACGACGTGCTCGGCGTGGATAAAAAGGCGAGTGCGGATGAAATTAAATCGGCGTATCGGAAACTCGCCATGAAATACCACCCCGACAGAAACCAAGGCGACGAGTCGGCGGCGGAAAAGTTTAAGGAAGTCAACGAGGCGCACGAAACGCTGTCCGACCAACAAAAACGCGCGGCGTACGATTACGAGCTGGAACATCCCGGTATGGGCGGTTTTGGCGGCGGCGGATTCGGCGGCTTTGACGATATTTCGGATATTTTCAGCAGCTTTTTTGGCGGCGGCTTTGGCGGCGGTGCGCGTGCGCAACAGCAATCCCGCGTGGGCGAAGATATTCAGCGCGAAATGACTCTGTCCTTTA
>JAZNXZ010000158.1:0-2442 GCA_045594165.1 Candidatus Scatosoma sp. | reverse complement strand
AAAATCGATTTTTCCTTTCAAATCGGGCACGATATCCCGTTTGTTGATGAGATTGCCCTGACCGTTGGTATTCAAGCGCGTTTTCAAACCCTTGCCGTGGAAATAATCGCAAAGCGCCACCATTTCCGCCACCTTATAGGTCGGCTCGCCAAAGCCGCAGAACACAACTTCCTTAAAACGGGAAAGATCCCCCATTCCGTTTGCCGCGGCAATCACTTTTTCCGCCGTGGGCTCGCCGTGACGGAGCCACAAATAATTGCCGTAATAGCTGCTGCGTTCGTTTCTCACGCAGAAATCGCAACCGTTAGAACATTTGTTGGTAAGGTTGATATACAGGTTGCCATCCAAGGTATATACGTAGGTATCCTTGCGGTTTTCGTCCTTTTTCTCGTTGTTCTTACCGTTGTTTTTATTTTGATTTTGGCTTTGATTTTGATTGTTTTTTTGTTGGTTTTGCTGATTTTGATTGTGCGGCTGTCCCTGCTTATTTTTGTTTTTCTGCTTGCCCTGACCGTTTTGGTTATTTTGGTTTTGCTGAGCTTGCTTTTGAGGGTTTTGCGGCTGCTGGTTTTGCGGCTGTTTGGGCTGATTTTGGTTGTTTTGTACGTTCTGCCCCTGCGGATTATTGCCGCCGTTGCCGCGGTTTCTGTGTCTATGACGGCGTCTTCTGCCGCCCTGACCGCCGTTCGCGCCTTGCGCGTTACCGCCTTGCGCACCGCCTACGTTTTGCTGTTCGTGTTTGTTCTTATTTTCTTCCATGGATTATTTTAATCTGAAAAACAGTTTTCTCGCGTTGTCGAGAATTTGTTTTTGCAGCTCCTTTTCGTTTTTATTCAAAAGTATCGCCATATTTTCAACGACGTACTTTACGTTCTTCGGCTCGTTAGGAAACGTACCGCGGAAAGGTACGGGGGTTAAATACGGACAGTCCGTTTCCGATAAAATGCGGGTATACGGTACGCGCCCAACGCTGTCTTGCACCTTTTTCGCGTTTTTGAAAGTAGACGGTCCACCAAAGGAAAAATACAAACCGAGCGCGGCAAAATCCGCCGTCATTTCCGCAGAATACGAATAACAATGCATCAAACCGCCGTATTTGAGCAACCCTTTATTTTCCGTCAAAATCTGCAACGTTTCCGCCGCCGCGTCGCGGCTGTGCAATACCACGGGCAAGCCCACTTCATCCGCCAAAATCATTTGACGAACAAACAAATCTCTTTGCATTTCGGGGGACGGGTTATCGTCAAAATGATAATCCAGCCCGATTTCGCCCACCGCAATACATTTTCGGTTGGCGCACAGCGCACGCAATTTTTCCAAATCGCCCTCTTGGTATTTATGCAGTTCGCTAGGGTGAAACCCTGCCGTGAAATACACGTCGTCGTGCTTTTGCGCAATTTCCGCCGCCGCATAAGACGATTGCAAATCAAACCCCGAGCATACGATACAACCCACGCCGTTCTCTCTGGCGCGCGCCAAAACGCCGTTCACACCACCGATTTCTTTGTATTCGCCACCCGTCAGATGACAATGAATATCGATATACATATACGCTACCGCTCTTCTAACCGTCTTAGCCGAGGTTTGCGCCGCTCTTGATATCCTTATCAGGCACGATAAGCGACAGCGTGCCATCTTCGTCTTCCGCCGCCATAATCATACCCTCGGACAGGATGCCGCATACCTTTCTGGGCGCAAGGTTGGTAACGAACACCACTTTCTTGCCTACCATTTCTTCGGGCTTGTAATGCTTTGCAATCCCCGAAACAATCGTGCGGACTTCGTCGCCGAATTTTACCGTTTCCTTCAAAAGTTTATTTGATTTCGGAACGGGTTCGCAAGCGATAATTTCGCCGACGCGCAGTTGCACTTTCATAAAATCGTCAAAGGAAATTTCGGGCGCTTTTTCTTCCGCAGGCGTTTCTGCCGTAGCCGTTTCCGTTTTTTCCGCTTTTTCCGCTTTCTTTTCCGCAGGGGCAGTTTTTGCGACCTCTTGCGCGTACGCCGCCACCTGTTCCTGCTGAATTTTTTCTATCTCGGGCGCGAGCGCCTTAAAATCAATACGCACGAAAAGGGGCGGAATCGTCGTTACCGTTACGCTGTCACGCAACCCAAACGACGCGCAATCTTCCAGCGTTCTGCTTTCCCCGCCGTACGCAGCCAAAATCTTTTCGCTCGTTTCCGGCATAAAGCTATCCAAAAGGGACGCGCCGATTTGAATCGCCTCGGCAAGGTTGTACAAAACGTCGTTCAAACGCGCTTTTTTGCCCTCGTCTTTCGCCAAAGCCCAAGGCATCGTTTCGTCGATATATTTGTTCGCTCTTCTAAACAGCGCGAAAACTTCGGTAATCGCGTCTGCAATACGAAGTTCGTCCGCTTTCGCCTGCACTTTCGCCGCAACGGACGTCACCGTCGCCTTGAATTCCGCGTCGGGTTCTTCCT
>JAZNXZ010000157.1:0-8013 GCA_045594165.1 Candidatus Scatosoma sp. | reverse complement strand
ACGGGTGAAGCAAAGGCGCTCCGTAGCCCTGGTCGTCGTGAAATCGGTCACGGCGCTTTGGCAGAAAGAGCTCTCGTTCCCGTAATTCCTTCTCCCGACGAATTCCCGTATGCAATCCGTGTCGTATCCGACATTATGTCGTCCAACGGTTCTTCGTCGATGGCGTCGGTTTGCGGTTCGACGATGTCGCTTATGGACGCAGGCGTTCCCATCAAAGCACCCGTAGCAGGCTGCGCAATGGGGCTTGTAAAAGACCAAGAAACGGGCAAATACGTTATCATGACGGATATCCAAGGCTTGGAAGACTTCCTTGGCGATATGGACTTTAAGGTTGCAGGTACGGACAACGGTATCACGGCAATCCAAATGGATATCAAGATTAAGGGTATTTCTAAGGAAATCATGCTGGACGCGATTGCAAAGGCACAGCTTGCAAGAAAGCACATTTTGGGTAAGATGCTCGAATGTATCCCTGCAGTCAGCGAAGAATTGTCCGAATATGCACCCAAGATTATTACCTTCAAGATCAACCCTGAAAAGATTGGCGACGTTGTCGGCAAGCAGGGTAAGGTTATCAACAAGATTATCGAACAGACGGGTACGAAGATCGATATCGAAGACGACGGTACGGTATGTATTGCATGCTACGGCGACGTTGCAAACGCAAAACGCGCAAAGGCTATCGTGGAATCGATTGCGCACGATCCCGAAGTGGGCGATATGTTCGTAGGCGTAGTCGTTCGCGTAATGTCCAAGCTTGGTGCATTTGTAGAATTTGCTCCTGGTAAAGACGGTATGATTCATATTTCCAAACTTTCCGAACAGAGAGTAAACCAAGTTGAAGACGTTTTGAACGTTGGCGACAAGGTGAAAGTGGAAATCATTAAAATCGGTGAAAAGGGTATCGATTTGAAATTGTTGGAAAAGATGGACTAATCCCTTGTAAGGGCGCAGCCCCAAACCTTTTGGTTTGGGGCTGCTTTGATTTTTCCTTGGAAAAAACCGATAAACGGGTTGACAAACTCGCAGGGGTATAGTATAATGAAAACAGCATGAATGACTACGTGCAAAAAATAGAAAAGGAAAGAAATGATGGAAAAAATATCTTTGATTATTCCGTGTTATAACGAGGAAGAATCGCTGCCCTATCTTTTTGCAGAACTGAAAAAAATAACGGCGGACATGGCGGAATATGATTTTGAAATGTTGTTTGTGGATGACGGCTCTAAGGATAAGACTTTGCAGTTGCTCCGTGAAATGGGAAAAGAAGACGAGCGCGTAAAATACATCTCGTTTTCCCGTAATTTCGGCAAAGAAGCGGCTATGTACGCAGGTTTTTGCAACGTGACAGGCGATTATGCGGCGGTTATGGATGCCGATATGCAAGATCCGCCCTCGCTGCTCCCTAAAATGATGGAAATTATTAAAACGGGGGAATACGACAGTGTAGCGACTCGCCGTGAAACGCGTAAGGGTGAGCCGAAACTCCGTTCGTTCTTTGCAAGAACGTTTTATAAAATGATAAACAAAGTGTCCGACGCGGATATCGTGGACGGCGCGCGTGATTTTAGATTGATGAAACGTGCGATGGTGGATTCGATTGTGGCAATGAGCGAACGCGACCGTTTCTCGAAAGGGATTTTCGGTTGGATCGGATTCAGAACGTACTGGTTGCCGTACGAAAACGTAGAACGTGTGGCAGGGCAGACGAAGTGGAGTTTCAAAAAGCTGTTCAAATATTCAATCGACGGTATCGTAGACTTCTCGGACGCGCCGCTCAAAATTTCGACGGGACTAGGGATTTTCTCGCTGTTAGGATTTTTGGGTATGCTGATTTTTGCATTGGTACGCACGATCGGTTACGATTATCCGATTATGGGTTGGCCCTTGCTGGTAAGTGTTATGTGTCTTTTGACAGGTTTTGTGTTGATTTGTTTGGGCATTGTGGGGATTTATATCGCCAAGATATTCAAAGAAACCAAACATAGGCCGGGGTATATCATAGGTGAAACGAACAAGGACGACGCCGTTAGTAAATAAGACGTCGCTGACAAATAAAATTAACCCTCGCGGACGGTTTTGTCTGCGAGGGTTTTATATATTAATTTACGATTTTGTTGCTAAATATACCATTAAAACGGATATGTCTGCAGGGTTTACACCCGAAATTCTGCCTGCCTGTCCAAGATTAAAAGGGCGGATGCGGTCTAATTTTTCCCTTGCCTCTAAACGTAAACCTGCAATCGAGTGATAATCGATATCAGGAGGCAACAGCTTATCTTCCAGCTTTTTCGCTCGTTCAATGATGTCCACGCCCTGTTTGAGATAGCCCTCGTATTTTACGGTAATTTCCGCTGTTTCTAAAACGTTTTTGGGGTATTCATAAAACACGTTGAACCGCGCCATAATATCTTTCAAGGGAACGGAGCGTTTAATCATATCGGCGTACGATACGCCGCCGCTCGGTTCGCCGTAGCCGTATTCCGCCAAAAACGCCGTTGCCTCTTTTTGCGGGACACGCGTTTGCAGGGCGGAGAGCAGTTCTTCGTATTTTTCCTTGCGTTGTAAATAACGTGCATGCCGTTCAGGACTGACCAAGCCGACCTCTTTGCCCTTTTCCGTCAGACGGAAATCGGCGTTATCCTGTCGCAAGCAAATACGGTGTTCGGCGCGCGAAGTCATCATACGATAGGGCTCGTCTGTGCCTTTCGTTACCAAATCGTCAATCAAAACGCCGATATACGCCTCGTCGCGACGGAGCGTGAAGGGGGGCAAACCGCGCAATTTTAACGACGCGTTCAGACCTGCCATCAAGCCTTGTGCCGCCGCCTCTTCGTATCCGGAAGTACCGTTGATTTGTCCTGCTGTGTAGATGCCTTCTATTTTCTTAAATTCCAACGTGGGGAGTACGTCCAACGTATCGATACAATCGTATTCGATTGCGTAGCCGTACCGCATAATATCGGCGTGTTCCAAACCCGCTACCGACGCATACATAGCGCGTTGAACGTCGTGGGGCATAGAAGTTGACATGCCTTGCACGTATACCTCCAAAGTATCCGCGCCCTCGGGTTCTAAGAAAATCTGATGCCGTTCTTTGTCCTTAAAACGGACGACTTTCGTTTCGATGGACGGGCAATAGCGCGGGCCTGTCGATAAAATCGTGCCGTCGTATAAAGGGGAACGGTCGAGGTTATCCATAATAATTCCGTGCGTTTCCAAATTCGTATAGGTAAGATAGCAGGGCATCTTATTTTCGGGGGGATTGTCGTGCATAAAGGAAAACGGGTAGATATCCGTATCGCCGTTTTGCACTTCGCATTTTGTATAATCCACCGTTCTGCCGTCTACGCGCGCAGGTGTACCCGTCTTAAAACGGCGCACATTGAAACCGAGTTTGATAAGGTTTTCGGTGAGATACGTAGCGGGGGCAAAGCCGTTAGGACCAGATTTTTGTACGACGTGTCCCGTAATGGTTTCGCCGTTGAGATATACCCCCGTGCAAAGGATAACGGCTTGGCAGGAAATTATGCCGCCATAGCTCGTCTTTACACCCGTACATTTGCCGTCCTCGACCAAAATTTCGGACGCCTCCGCCTGAATAATACGCAGGTTTTCGGTGTTTTCCAACACTCGTTTCATTTCCGCGTGGTAGGCGTGCTTATCCGATTGTGCGCGCAGAGATTGTACCGCCGCGCCCTTGCCGACGTTCAGCATACGGATTTGTAAAGCGGTTTTATCCGCAACAATACCCATTTCCCCGCCGAGCGCGTCGATTTCGCGTACCAAATGACCTTTTGCCGTACCGCCGATAGACGGATTGCAGGGAAGAAAGGCAATGCTGTCCAAATTAAGGGTTAAGAGAGCGGTTTTTATTCCCGTGCGCGCCAAAGCAAGCGCAGCCTCACAACCTGCGTGACCTGCGCCTACTACGACCGCCTCTGCGGTATATTCTAAAAAGCCGTTCTGTTTCGTACTCATATGTTTATAGATTATTATTTTTTCAACACGATATTTTTAATATCGTCAATTTCCTTTTCAATGCGGGAGTTTAATTTTTCCAAATCGCGCATTTTATCGCGTGCGTACATAATCGTCGTATGGTCTCTGCCGCCAAGATGTTCCCCGATAACGTCGAGGGGGATTGTCAGCATTTCACACATGACGTAGGCACAAATTTGACGCGCCTTTACAAGGTCGGCTTTTTTACTCTTGCCGATAAGGTCTTCTTTCTTCGTCTTGAAATATCCGCAAACTGCCGCGATAATCTTTTCGGGCGTAACGTCCTCTTCTTCCGCCTCGCCAACGGATTCGCTAAGGGCGAGTTTGGCAAGGGAAAGGGTAATGGGCTGTTCGTGTAACTTGCTGGCGAAGATAACTTTGTTCAATCTCCCTTCCAACGTACGTACGTCGTGCCCCGAATCGTTTGCCAAAAATTCGAGAACGTCCTCGGATACCGAACATTTTTTATCCATAGCCTTGCGTTTTAAGATGGCAATTTTCGTTTCGTTGTCAGGCGGTTGAATATCGACAATCATGCCACCCTCGAAACGGGTGCGGAGTCTGTCTTCCAAAGTCGCGATTTCCTTGGGCGGACGGTCGGAAGTGATGACGATTTGCTTGTTTTGCGCCGACAGCTCGTTAAAGGTATGAAAAAGTTCTTCTTGCAACTGCGTACGCGCTTTCAAAAACTGAATATCGTCAATCATCAATACGTCTACGTTGCGATAGTGCAAACGGAATTTTGCGCCCGTTTTCTGCGTAATGGAATCGATTAAATCGTTCAAAAAGTTTTCGCTGGTGGTGTACAGTACCTTTTTCTCGGGTGCGGTTTGCGCCAAATGGTTGGCGATTGCATGCATAAGGTGGGTTTTCCCCAAGCCCGATTCGCCGTAGATAAACAGGGGGTTAAAGGTTTCGCCGGGATTTTCGGCAACCGCTTTTGCGGCGGCGTAAACGAACTTGCTCCCTGCGCCGGCAACGAAGGAATCAAAGGTAAAGTTTTTATTGATAGGGGAGGTACGGAACGTTTCGGAAACGTCCTCTTCAAAATCCAAAGGATAATTGACGCTCCCGTCTACGACAATGCGGAAATCGGCAAGCCCCAAATCGCATTTTACGATTGCGGAGCGTAACGATTCCGCGTGCTTGCGCTCGATAACGCCCGCCGCCATATCGGTATGCGCTTTCAATACGATTTTACGTCCAACGACGTCGATAGGCTCTAATTCTTTAATGAACGCGTTAAAAGAAGACGGATTGATAAGCATCTCCGCCTTTTCCAAAATTTGTTTCCATAAAAACTGCAACTGCGAATTTTCAGGCATTTTTTACCCCCATGGTAGAATTGTTTACGTACAACCCTCTCGTAAACTTGTCTTTTTCAAAATTATTTGATATAATTATAATACAAAACGCGACGAAAAGAAAGCAATTTTGACGGGGTTTTTCACGATTATGCAAATAAAAAAATTATTCCTTCAAAATTTCAGAAACTATCAATCGGAAATTTTTACTTTTTCCGATGGGTTAAACGTGCTGTTCGGCAAAAATGCGCAGGGAAAAACCAACTCTGCGGAGGCGGTTTTTTACCTTTGCACGGGCGCGTCGTTGCGTATTCGCCACGATAAACAACTCATCAGAGTTGGCGCAGAAAGCGCAAAAATCACGGCGGAAACGGAAAACCGTTACGGAAAAGTAACCATTGAGGCGGAAATTTACGAAAATAAACGCGAAATCCGTGTAAACGGCAGTAAGATTGCTAAAAACGCCGACTTAATGGGGCATATCAACAGCGTGTTTTTCTCGCCTGGGGAATTGCGCCTGATTCAAGACGGTCCGGACGAACGGCGGCGGTTTATGAATTTGTCCATATCGCAGACCTCGCCTGCCTATTATACCGCGCTTTTGCGTTATAACAAAATTCTTGACCAGCGCAATACGCTGCTGAAAAACCGCGACGTTTCGTTGGTGTTTGATACGTTGCCCGTTTGGGATGAGCAACTGTGTAAATATGCCGCGGTAATCGTGAAAAAACGTGCGGAATTTTTAGAAAAATTGGCGCCGTATGCCAAGGCGCATCACGCCTTTTTGACGGACGGAGAGGAAGAATTGGTTATCAAGCCCGACCGTGTTTACGAGGGGGACGAAGAGGAGATTGCCAAAACGTTACTTCGCCGTTTAGAAAACAATTACGATAAAGATTTGCGCTTAGGCTTTACGACGGTAGGTCCGCACCGCGACGATTTGGATGTATTAATAGGCGGCATGGATGCGAAATCGTACGCGTCGCAAGGGCAAATGCGTACGGCGGCACTTTCCTTAAAGCTGTCGGAGGTGGATATTTTTAAGGAGCTTTCTGGGGAAAATCCCATACTGATTTTAGACGACGTTATGAGCGAGCTGGATTTGAAACGTCGCAAAAAATTGCTCAAATGCACCCAAGGAATCCAGACGATTTTGACCTGTACGCATGCCGAGCGTGTATTGTACGGGGCGGATTGCAATAAAATCCGTATTGAAAACGGACGGATTAAAGAATAGAACCGCGGATAAAATACGCTGTTTTGCATATACTAAACTTACCGTTTTTTAGACGAAAATCCTTCACAGGGAATATCAAAAAACACCAAAACCCCATACCCCGTACCGCGACGAACCCTTGTACATATTGCAAAGGACGGGACGAGTATGCACCAAAAAATCAAAAAACATATTACGGCGCTCTTACTTTCGGGCGCTTTTTTCTTTGCCCTTATAGGGAATTTTGTCCATATACAAATTATCCATGCACAAAAAATCGTTACGGCGCAGGCGGAACAACCGTCGAAAGAAAATCCTTACGGTTGGGAAAAATTATCGTCGTATACCACCTATTTTGACCAAAACGACGGGGGACGTGTCGAAAATATCCGCATTGCGGCAAAGCTTATCGACGGCGTTACCGTGCAGGCGTTTGGGGAATTTTCTTTTAACAAAACGGTGGGTAGGCGTACGGAAGAGAGTGGCTTTAAGCAAGCAAAAATCATTGTAAACGGCGAATACGTACAAGGGGTAGGCGGCGGCGTTTGTCAGGTGAGTACGACGCTGTATAACGCCGCGTTAAAATCGGGGTTAAAAATCACCGAATTTCACCCGCACAGTTTGCGGGTAGGGTACGTGCCGCCCTCGCGCGACGCCATGGTTTCCACGCATAGCGACCTTTGCTTTTTTAACGGATACGCGCATCCGATTCACATTTCGGCAAGCGTGTTTTCAGGCGGGATTCGCGTTGCTTTTTACGGTAAGAAAGACGGATACCGTTATGAAATCGTCAGCGAGGACAAGGGGGAAGTTCCGCCACCGCCCCCGATTATCAAAGAGGGGGAACGGGACGAAATTCTGCGTGCGCCCAAAAACGGAACGAAGAGCGAGGCGTACCTAGAAACCTATTTGGGAACGCAGCTTGTCCGTCGTGAACGGTTGCGAACGGACGAATACCGCCCGACGCAGGGAATAATCGCCAAAAAAATGTCTCAACCGACAAATTACGGGCAATAAAATACCTTTCAACGCTTGTCTTTTTCTACGAAAAATGTTATAATAAATACGTATAAATTTAACAACGGCACAAGGCGGGTCAAACGGACGAAAAAAGGAAGAGAGGGTTGGCGCGGCTTGGACACAAAGGCAGGTTGATATGGAAAGAATTCAGCTTAAACAACTCAATGCAAATTTGGCAAACTACGGCGATAAAGTCGTAACGGTAGCGGGCTGGGCGAAGACGATTCGCGATTCGAAAGCCTTCGGCTTTATCGAACTTAACGACGGTAGCTTTTTCAAAAGCGTTCAAATAGTTTTTGAAAGGGCAAAGGTTGCAAATTACGATGAGATTGCAAAGCAGAACGTAGGCGCGTCCTTAATCGTAAAGGGTATGGTTATTTTAACCCCCAACGCAAAACAGCCGTTTGAGATAAATCCGACTGAAATTGCAGTTGAGGGCACTTCAACTCCCGATTACCCTTTGCAAAAGAA
>JAZNXZ010000156.1:0-6245 GCA_045594165.1 Candidatus Scatosoma sp. | reverse complement strand
TTTACTCTCCGCCAAACACATATTATATATTATATGTCGCGCGTATAATTTTTGCAAAAGAAAAAACGGAGGTTGCCCCTCCGTTGTGTTTTCTCTTATCGTCTTCTATTTGCAACCGCTGCACGTTTTGCAATTTCCGCTGCATTTTTTACTTGCCTTTCCCGTTGCAGAATACATTTCACCCGAATAGTCGCGCTCTGTTTCCCCGCCGCAGTCGGGGCAGGACACTTTATCCGTATACACCTTTACCAACTCGTCAAATTTCTTTCCGCAAGTTTTGCATTTGTACTGTAAAAAGGGCATCTTTTTTACTTCCTTTTCGTTTTTACCCTTTTATTATACGCGCGCGACGAAAAATTTGCAAGCATTTCCATCTACAAAATCACTTTACCGCTTAAAAAACCGTCGAAAAATCCGTGGGCGTCCACACCCGATTTTTCAAACGCCCCAACCAGCGCCCCCACGTCCGCCATCGCAAAACGGTTCGCCCCGTAATACCGGCAAAGCGCCGCAAAAAATTTTTTATCCCCTACACTTTTCCGCAGAGTATCGAACATCACCACCGCTTTATCCCGCGCGATACATCGGTATTCATAGCCGCCGACAAACTCGGAAAGGTGTTTGGTCATACGCGTGTCCGTCCGCCCCAACACACTCCCGTAGACGTCGTAATAAGAACGGTATTCTTTATGCGCCTGTGCCACCAAATCGTCACGCCGCACTCCGTAATCGGCATGACTGTCAAAAAAACACGCCGCCGAATACGCCGCCAAGCCCTCGCTCTGCCAACCGTTTTCGATATTGTCGCTGCCGACCGTATCCCCCCACCATTGTCGAGCCACACCCTCCGCTACCGCCGCCGTACGCGCCGTATCCGTCAAGCTATCGGACAAAAACAACACCCCCGAATACGCCGCGAAATCTAAACATAAGCCCGTTTCCGCAACAACATAATCGCCATACGGGTACGCCCCAAAGACGTTTTCGTAGTACGCAAACGCCTGCGTCGCCGCCTCAAAAGTTGCCTGCGGCGTTTTGTCCGCATAGTAATAATAGGCAAGATTGTTATCGCCGACCTTCTTTTCCAAAACGCGATATGCACGCGAAAGCGTCAAGGCAAATCCGCGCGCGTTTGTGCAAGAGGCGGTATATACCTTTTTACTTTCCAACGTTCGCTCGACCACGCACGCGCCCGTTGCCGCCATCTCATAATCCTTTGGCAGGGTTAACCGCAACGAATAATCGGCAGAATCCGTATAAAAAGGCGCGCCGTCCGCATAATACACCGTTTCGTAAAAGCCACCGTTTTTCACACCGCAAAGCACCGGATAAAAATTGCCGAGATTGACCGTTTTTGCCGTCACACCCGTACGGTGATTGACGGCGGCGAGTTTCGTTAAAAAACCGATATCCAAAACCACGCGATCCCCCTGATACAGCGTTTCGGGCAGATACACGTACAAAATATTTTCATCCTCGCCCATCACTTCCCAGCTCTTCGCGCCGTGCACACTGGAAATGACCATCTCGCCGTAACTTTCCCCGTCGTAATACGCCGCCGCAGAAAGAGCGGCGGAAACGGGCTTATACAGAGCGTCTTTTCGATAGGCATTGGGGTATAACTGAAATTTCAAAAGAGAAACCGCGTCGTCGCCGCCGTTTTCAAAAACGACCTTCGCCGTGCCGGCAAGCGTACACGTTTCCGGTGCGTACTCCGCCACAATCTCATAACGCGTATAGCTTTTCGTCGGCTTTTTGCAACCTGTAAACGTAAACGCCCCGACAAACGCACACGCCGACGCCAAGAAAAGCAATATCCCTTTTTTTACCGATTTTCCGTTCAATCGCATACCATCCCCCCGTCAAGTAAAACTTTGCCGCCTTTATTCGTATGCGCTTACCGTCAAAAATATAACCGTTGTCAAGCATAAAAAAAGAAAACGCGGCGACCACGTATAAAACACAGCCACCACGTTTTTTCGCTTCTATTCTACCAATTATTTTTCTTCCAGCGTAAGGTATTTGGTAGGATCTACACTCTTTCCGTTTTCAAAAACCTCAAAATGCAAGTGCGCCCCGTCCTTGTATTCGTTGCCCGTAGGCTCTCCCACCGTCGCGATTACATCGCCTTTCGATACCGTTTGACCAACCGTCAAACCGTCCACCGCCACAAAACGGTACAGTGTTTTCAACCCGTCTGCGTGCGCAAGTACAACTTCCGTACCAAACAGCAAATCGTCCTTGTTTACGCTTTCCACTACGCCGTCTTCCGCCGCAAGCACTTCCGTACCTACCGCCGCCGTGAAATCAACCCCTTCGTGTACGTAATACCAGCCCAGGGTTTGGTTGTGATGAAAACCGTAGTCGTTGCCAACCGTTACCGTCGCCACAGGGGTTATCATACCCTCGGGCAAAGTAATCACCGGCTCATTACCGCTGTTGTCACCGTTATCGCCGCTGTTCTCGTTATTGCCCACGTCCGAAGACGTATCGCTGCTGATCGAGGGCAATTTGCCGGTCTGCTGGCTCGCCCCCGAATTGCTGACAACCGCCGCCACAATGATAATGGCAAGTAACACCGCCGCACAGCTAATCGCCGTAAACAGGTAAAATTTCTTTTCGCCGTTCATGCGTTTTTTCTTACCTTTTGCATTGCCCTTTTGTTCGGTTTTAGGCGTTTCACCGCCCTCAAACGCCTTTTCTTTCTTCTCGTTCTTTTCGTTCGTTTCGTTGTTTTCCTTCATTTTTTGCCTCCGAAAATCGTTTTGTATGTAGATATTTGCCCACTTTGCCTTTATTTATACCTATCGGCAAAAATTTATACACTCTTCTTTTTTATCCGTCCTCTTTCACGTTAAAACCCGTCGAAAATAATCGGCGTACCGACCGCGCAAACGCTTTCCGACACCGCAATATGCAAATTGACGGCAACTCCGCCCAAATCCACCGTGTCTTCCCACGCTTCCGTATAACAGTAATAGGACGTCACGCCGCACACCGTTTCCGAAAACAAGACTTCCGCGCCGTACATATCGCGAATACGCGCCACCAACGCCTCTTCCGTTTCCGCCGTACGCGAAAAGCGCACGCTTTCCCCCTCCACGCGGAAAATATCCATCAGGGACAGTTCTTCCTTGCGCAACCCTTGCGACGACGGACTGTCCAAATAAAAGACACGTTCCCCCGAAAGGTCGCCAAGCTTGCTCACGTCGGCGGCAAAAATCCCCAGCCCTATTACGCACACGATCGCCAGCGACACAAGCACGGTAATCCATTGATAAAAACGTCGAAACAGCATAAAAAAATACCCTCACGGCATTTTTCTGCCGTGCGAGTATTATTGCCACATTTTCTTATTTCAAACCTTAACTTTGTAAATTTTTACCCGATACCCTTTTACACGCCCTTAAAAATCCGCCAGCTTTTCACCGCCGAGCAGATGAATATGCAAATGGTGCACCGTTTGTCCGCCGTTTTCGCCCTGATTGATAATGACGCGGTAACCGTCCTCCAACCCAAGCTCTTTTTCTAACGTCGGGATAACCTGAAAACAATGTTTTACGATTTCCGCGCGCGCGTCGTCCATTTCGGAAAGCAACGCAAAATGCGTTTTGGGAATACAAAGATAATGCAACTTCGCTTTCGGCTCGATATCGCGAATCACAATCATCTTATCGTCCTCATACAATCTCGGCGACGGAATTTCCCCTGCTACGATTTTACAAAAAATACAGTTTTCCATATAATTTTCTCCCTTGCCTTTCGGCAATCAATTTTTATACTTTTCGCGCCAACACGCCGTCCTTAAACAGCCCCGTCACGCAAACGGGTACGGGTTCTTTCCCGATATCCCCTGCCACGTACACGCGCATATAATTTTCGGAATACCCTTCCGTATACCCATCAAAACAGTTTTCGGGCACCAGTTCCACTTGTTTCCCGATAAAACTTTCCATATACCGACGTTTCTGTTCCGCCGCCACGGCAAGCAACCTGTCCACGCGCGCCTTTTTCAACGCATAGGGCAATTCCTTGTATTTTTTATACGCGTTCGTTCCCTCGCGCGGGGAATAGGGAAAGGCATGCACCTGCGCAAACCCCGCCTCCTCGATAATGGACAAGGATTGCAAAAAATCCTCTTCCGTTTCCGTGGGAAACCCGACGATAATATCCGTCGTAATCGCCGCGTTAGGAAACGCCTCGTATATCTTTTGGCACGCCGCCAGATATTCCTCCCGCGTGTAATGTCGGTTCATGCTTTTTAATACGGCAGTCGAGCCGCTTTGCAAAGACAAATGAAATTGCGGAGCAAACCGTTTTACCTGCTTTAATGCCGACAAAAATCTGTCCGTGATCAGGCTGACCTCTAACGAGCCTAACCGAATACGGGTGTCCGCATCCTTAACGGCAAGCATCAAATCGGCAAGATCGCGCCCGTTTTCGTCCTTATATTCGGACACGTCTATGCCCGTCACCACCGTTTCCTGCGCCGTGCTTTGCAAAATTTCCGCCGCCGCACTCTCTAACAGCCGCGACCTGCTCCGCCCCCTAAGATAGGGTATCACGCAATAGGAACAAAACCGATTGCACCCATCCTGTATTTTGACGAAATTGCGCGTTTTCAAACATTCGGGCAAGGGCATTTCTTCATAGTTTTTTTCACACTCGATTTGCGAGCCGATACCCTCTTCTTGCAAACCGCCGCGCACGATTTCCAGCACTTTATTTTTCCGCTGTGCACCCGTCACCGCGTACACGCTAGCCCCCTTTTCCAAAAACGCATTCGGCGATTTTTCAGAAGCGCAACCGCACACGATTATTTTTGCCGCAGGATTGCATTTGATAAATTTCCCCACCGTTTGACGGCTTTTCCGCTCCGCCTCGGCAGTCACCGCGCACGTGTTGATAATATACAAATCGGCAGGCTCTAATTCACGCGAAACCGTGCAACCAAGCCCCTCCAAGCCCCGTATAATAGAGCCGCTTTCCACGTCGTTGACTTTGCAACCGAGGGTATACACCACCGCTTTCATCGCAGTTCCCCCAATGCAAACATCACGACGGACGTGAGCGCCACCGCCGCCGTTTCCGCGCGCAATATCCGTTTTCCGAGCGTCACCGACGCAAACCCAAGCGAGCTTGCGAATTCTTCTTCCGCGCGCGAAAATCCGCCCTCGCTACCGATTACGATTGCCGTTGCACCCGTCAAAGCAGACACGTCCCGTTTGCTTTCCGTCGCAAACTCGCAGGCGAACAGCTTATTTTCGTACCCGTCCGCCGACGACAACGCCTTTCCCAAACTATCGTAATACACGATCTCGGGCGCGGTCGAGCGCAAACATTGTTTCGCCGCCTCTTTGGCGACCTTATTCAATCGTTCCAATTTGTTGGCGTTCATGTACGCCGAAGAAAATTCCGACGAAAATACGCCGATTTTTTTCACGCCGAGTTCCACCGCTTTTTGTACGATAAACTCGTTTTTGTCGGCATTTTTGAGGTATCCGAACAAAAGACAGACGTCCACGTTTGCCTCACGCGTGCCTACCTCTTCGCGCACGACGTTTAAGAGCATACGCTTTTTTTCCACCTGCGCAATGACGGCGGTATATTCTTTGCCGCTGTTATCCAGCAAAATTACCTCGTCCCCCACGCCCAAACGCAAAACGTTTTTCGCGTGCTCAAACTCTTCGCCGCAAAGCTCGCTCATCTCTTCAATTTTATCCACAAAAAAGCGTTTCAACGCAGACATGGTATCCTCTTTTCCGCAATCCGCGGCATTTTTATCTATGTTTTAATACGAGCGCAAACCACTCGCCCTTTCTCCTTTCCAATACGACCTGCATACCGACCGCCTCATACGCCGCCTTTACCATTTCCAAACGGCTCTCGATAATGCCGCTCAAAATCAAGACGCCGTCCTTTTTCAGGTTTTTCGGGATAGAGGGCGCTAGCATTTTCAATACTTCGCCCGTAATATTCGCCATCATGACGTCCCCCTGCACCTCGGTATTTTCCAAGAGGTTCGAGTGTGCCACCACCGTCTTATCCGCAACGCCGTTCAGTTCGCTGTTGTGCAACGCGCTTTCCACGGCAATCATGTCGATATCGGTCAGATACGCCTTTTCCGCACCCAATTTAATAGCGGAAATCCCCAAAATCCCGCTGCCGCAACCCACGTCGATACAGACGGACGACGGCGTGATATATTCCTGCATCAGTTCCACGCACATAGAGGTCGTTTCGTG
>JAZNXZ010000155.1:0-16936 GCA_045594165.1 Candidatus Scatosoma sp. | reverse complement strand
ATTCGTCATTTGACGGATATTTATCTGTATAGAAAGGCGTACAATCTCAACGAAGAATATTTGAACGCCGAGTTGGATAAATGCGGTTTAAGACAATTCAAAGACGAGTTTGAAAAGGTGTCGGCCTATTTCTTTGAAGATGCGGATGCGGACGAGTTCACGAAAAAACTTGCAAAGCACATTTTAGAATCTTCTTTGTTTGCTAATGAAGAAAAGAAATCGGCGTCGGACGTTGCGGCAAACGCAAGCGAAACGGATGATAAAAAGGCAAAGAGGAAGTCTGTTTGGAGAAAGATTTTCTTATCCAAAGAGCAAATGAAATTTTCTTATCCCGTTTTGAAAAAACATATTTGGATGTTGCCGATTTTTCACATTGTCCGTTGGGCGCAGGTGCTTTTTACACGTCCCAAGGCGATTGGGAAATTAAAGGGTTACGGCGACGTGAATAATGAGGATTTGGCGTATATGCAAGAAATTCGCGGTGGACTGGGCATTAATCATTTATAAAAGATTAAAAATCATCAAAAAATAACGCTCTGCTTGAGGACAAGTAGAGCGTTATTTTTTATTAAATGCCCCTATACATGTTGCGACGAGTTGATAGAGGCGCATGAAAAGGCGGGGGTTCTCTGTTTTGTAAGGGGATATCAGATAAAACGGAAACGGTTTAGACGGAGCAAAAAGCTGTGCCGTTTTTTTGTGAAAGTGCGCGGTATTTTTTTGCAGCCTATTGACAAAAGGACGAAAGTATAGTAAACTATATGCATTATCAAGAAGAAACATAGTTTCTTCTACCAAAACGAAGATAAGGAAAGAAAAATATGAAAGAAGTACATTTGATTTGTAATGCACATATCGATCCGATTTGGCAATGGGATTGGCCCGAAGGGGCTAGCGCAGTGCTTTCCACCTTTCAATCGGCGGTAAATCTTGCGGAAAAATTCGATTATATTTTCTGTCACAACGAGGTTACCGTATATAAGTACGTGGAAGAATATGCCCCTGCTTTGTTTGTCAAAATTCAAGAGCTTGTCAAACAGGGCAAATGGCATATCATGGGCGGTTGGTATTTACAGCCCGATTGCAACATGCCCTCGGGGGAGAGTTTCGTGCGCCAAATTCAAGAAGGTAAAAGGTATTTCAAAGAGAAATTTGGCAAAGAACCGACAACCGCAATTAATTTCGACCCGTTTGGACATACCGTCGGGTTGGTGCAGATTTTGAAAAAGAGCGGACAGGACAGCTATCTGTTTATGCGACCTTACCATTGGGAAACAAAATTGCCCGCCGAACAGTTTATCTGGAAAGGCTTGGACGGAAGCGAGGTAAAGGCTTGCCGTTCAGGCGCATACGGCAGCCCTTTGGGCAATGCGGTAAAAGACATCAAGGGCAAGGCGGAATTCCGTTCTACGGAAATGGGCGAAGACGTGATTTGCGCGCTTTGGGGCGTGGGCAATCACGGCGGCGGTCCGTCCGCAAAGGATTTGGCGGAGATTACCGAGATGATGAAAGAGGAGGGCAGTGGGTTTACGTATATCCACTCCACCCCCGAAGAGTTTTTTGCAAAAATCGAACCGAACGCGGTTTGGGATAAATCGTTGCGTATTTCCATGCCCGGTTGTTATACTTCTATGAACAAAATCAAGAAGATGCACGCAAAATTGGAAAGCGAGCTGTATTTGACTGAAAAAATGCTGTCAACGGCATACGCTGTGGGGGCTTTGGAAGAATATCCCGAAGAAAAAATCCACGAAATCACGCAGGATTTGCTTAATGCGGAGTTCCACGACGTATTGCCCGGCACGTGTATTCAAAGCGGCGAAGACAATGGTTTAATGCTCTTAAATCATGGGCTTTTGAATGCGGAAAGATTGAAAAACAGGGCATATTTTGCCTTAGCGGCGGCGCAAGAGCCTGCGGCGGCAGGGGAATTCCCCGTGGTCGTGTTCAATCCCCACCCGTACTCCGTCAAAGAGAACGTGGAATGTGAATTTTCACTTGCCGATCAAAACTGGGACACCGAGAATGTGGCGCATATCCGCGTTGTGGACGAAAAGGGCAATCCCGTAAAATATCAGGTGATTAAAGAAGAGAGCAATATTACGTTGGATTGGCGCAAGCGAGTGGTGTTCGAGGCGGAGCTTTCGCCCTTGCAACTGGCGCGTTATGGTATATACGTTGAGTTTAAGGCGGCTGACAAGGCGGAAAGCAAGAAAAATCTCGTTTTTGACGACGGTAGAAAATACGTGGAAATCGACGGCAAGACAGGGCTTTTGAAACGGTACGCAATCGACGGCGTAGACTACGTGACGGACGGTTTTTCACCCGTCATGTACGACGATAACGCCGATCCTTGGGGTATGGCGTCTAGCCAACTGTTGCGCATGGGTAACAACGAACAGCCATTCGTACTTTCTGAAAAGCCGAGCGGCGTGTTTGCGAAGATGCAGAGCATTCAAATCGTCGAGGATGGCGATATCTATTTGGGCGTGGAGGCGTTCTTTGAAAAGGATAATACGCGCGCAAGGGTTCTGTATAAGATTTACAAAAATAACGATTACGTGGACGTAGACGTGCGCGTGTTCATGGGCGACGTGGACAAGTTTGTCAAGCTGAAATTGCCCGTGGCGATCAACGGGAAATTGATTGGGCAGACGGCGTTCGGCACGGAAGAATTGTTTATGGACGGACGAGAGAACGTGGCGCACCGCTTCGTAGCGGTGGACAACGGCAAAAAGTGCCTTGTGCTGATGAACGACAGCGTATACGGCAGCCATTTTGAAAATGGAGCGCTGTATATGTCGCTCGTTCGCGGTGTGACCTATTGCGCGCATCCGATTAACGACAGACCGTTGTTGCCTATCGACCGTTTTACAAAGAAGATGGACCAAGGCGAAAACCGTTTTGCGTTCCGTTTGGGAGTTGTGGACAGAGCGCAGCTCGAACGTGCCACGCAGGAGTTTACGCAGAAATCGTATGCCCTCAATATCTTCCCTACGCCGCGCACGGCAGAGCCTAAGACCTTTGACGTAGCGCTTGGCGACGATACGGTGTCCCTTGTCGCTATGAAAAAAGCGGACGGTAGAACGGGGATTTTATTCCGCCTTTTGAACAACAGTGAACAGGCGATAAAAACGCATTTGACGGTATACGGTACGCGATTACCGTTGTCGTTTGGCAAATATGAAGTCAAAACCGTGTTGTATGAAGACGGTAAATTGACGGAAGTAGAACAGTTGATTATCTAAGTATGCGATACGAAAAAGAACTGGAATTTATTAAGGAAAAAATAGAGTTTGCCTATGAAAAGTTCGCAAGCGATACGCGGACAGTAACGCAGAAACGGGCGTTCGATTTGGTCACCGATTTGGATTTGAATATCGAAAAATACTTGACGGCAGAGATAAAAAAGGCTTTTCCTTGCGATACGGTGCAGGGGGAAGAGTTTTCTTCTACGCCGAAAACGGAAGGACGGGTATGGTCGCTCGATCCCATCGACGGCACGTGTAACATGGCGAACGGATCAAAGCTGTACGGTGTGCAGGCGGCGCTATTGGAAAACAACGAAGCGGTGGTGGGCGTGGTCTATCTGCCGCACTTTGGCGAATGGTATTATGCGGTGAAAGGCGAAGGCGCGTGGTGTAACGGCGAAAAAATACACGTAAACGACGGCGTGGAATTGCAAAATGCGCTGGTCAGCGTAGGGGATTATCCCCACCGTAACGTGGAAACAGCGCGTATCGAGCACGAAGCAATCCGCATGATTTTCCCTAAAATCGCAAAAATACGTATGTTCGGCGGCGCGTGTATGGATTTTGCGTTTACGGCGTCGGGTAAGACGCATGCTTGCGTGATTATCACGCGTAACGTTTGGGATATTGCGCCGGGATTGCTCCTGTGTCAAGAGGCGGGTGCGCTCGCTTGCAATTTGCAGGGCGGAACGTTCCGTTTTGGCGACGACGGCGTGATTGCCGCGGCAAATCAAGAGGTTTTTGATTTGGTTAAAAACAGTTTCGTTGCGGCGGCGGAACAAAAATAAAAAGGGTAAAACGAAAGTCGCTTGCGGTGAAATTCTGCACCGACTTCTTTGTTTCTATATTTTAGCGAAAAGGCAAGCAAAAAAGCTTGACAAAGCCCAAAAGGTATAATATAATGTAAGAACGAATACAATAGTTTGTCAATAATATGGGGAGTAAAACGATGAAAAGCATGTTGATGACAAGTGGAGCGGCAACGCAAAGTTCGGCAGTACGCAGTCCTATGCTGTCTTTCATAATGATAGGTGTCTTATTGGTTCTTATCGTTTTATCGATTGTATTAAAGAAAAAACATAATGGAAATATGGAGGTCAATGGTATGGCAAGACGGAAAAGAAATATTCCTGCGGCAAAGCCGATAACCTTTCTTGCGTTTGGTTTTTTGGTTGCGATTGCCGTTCTGTTTTTGAGCGGTTTGATACAAGGAAAAGGTGTTGACGAGGCGATAAACGTTTCGTACGTAATCGACTTTGTGAAAGAGATATCTAAGGATTTGAGCGCTTATTTTAAGGGCCTTGGTGAGGGAATCAAGCTGGCCTTTAAGGGGATTGAAGACGCTGGATTCGGGGACGTGGCGGTATACGTTTTGTTCCTTGTGTCCGATTTGATTATCTTGTTCTTCTTCTTGGGCGTTGCCTGGAATCTTTTGTTCTGCTGGACGCCTTTGGCGAAAGTTGGTAAAATCGGTTGGAGCAGAGCAAGCATCCGTATGAGCAAGAAATTGAAAAAAGTCCTCGGTTGGGCATTGGGTTATATCGTATACAATTTTATGGTATACGGTAGAAGCACGGTGGAACTTACCGTTATGGGTAAAATTGCGATTTACGCGGTTGCGGTCTTTGTGGTTTTGCGTATCCTTTTGAAACATATCGCAAGTGGGGATAATATCGTGCATATTATTCTTAGCACCCTTTCGGCTGTCGCAACGGCGGTATTTATGATGATGTTTTTCTTGTGCGCGATTTCTTTCCTTGTAGACGGCGATTCTGTCGTTATGAACATGGTGGGATATATGGACTACGCGTTCGAAATATTGAAGAGCGAGTCGTCTACGGCTGACGAGTTTGTGACAATGTTGATTTTGATCATGCTTAGCTTGGCGTTCATCTTGGTCTTTGCAAATACCGTCAAGAACGCAATGGCGCGTCAGGTGGAAGACAAAGGCGGCATTCGCGGAGCGATGATCGCGTTATTGATTTGGGGCGCAATTATCATTGCCCTGAACTATTTTGGATACAAGCAGGGAAATGAAGATCTTAAGTTTGGCGATTGGAAGAAAATTGAGGTGGCAAAGTACATGGTCAAAGTGTTTATTTATGCAGCGGTTGGCCTTGGTATTTCCATCGTTACGTCTATTCTTTGTAGTATTGGTAAGCAGAAAGTTCGTTCCAACGATGACGAAGATGGCGAGGATGAAGAATAAGAATATTGCTTAAAAAAGGGATGGGCGAGTGCTCGTCCCTTTTTTTGTTTGAGCGCAATTGCGAAAAAATCTGCAAGAAAAGTTCTACATTGCTATGTAGGCACTTGCTTAAATTTCAAAAATATGATATATTAAAAGAAGAAATAATAAGGGAGTATATTCCATGAAAACATTGGTGGCAAAGAAAGAAGTATTTGGGGAAAAATATTTGTTGAACGAGGTACGTTACGGGGGTGATGCTACGTTAAAGACGTACGTATCCCTTGCGTATACGGATAAAAGTATCCGTGTAAAAATCGAGGCGCAGGGTGACGAATTTTACACACCGTATAAAGGGGATTATAATAACGAACCAGTTTGGAATGCCGACGCGGTAGAGGTGTTCCTTTCGCCGTACGGCAGCGAAGAATGGTATTACGAAGTGGATTTTGCACCGTCGGGTGCGTGGTTTACGGGGCATATTTTTAACCCCGACGGA
This sequence comes from Candidatus Scatosoma sp., assembly GCA_045594165.1. Lineage (GTDB taxonomy): Bacteria > Bacillota > Clostridia > Christensenellales > Borkfalkiaceae > Scatosoma. The sequence goes on along the minus strand of JAZNXZ010000155.1, from coordinate 10,998 downwards.
CGACGTGCGTATAATCATGGGGAAGACGGACCGAAGGACGGCGTCGTTTGGGATATCAACGTGGAAAACGGTTGGTGGACGACGGAGGTAGAAATCCCGTTTGATTTTATGATCAAAAACGAAGAGGATTTGAAAAAGGCAACGAAATTGCCTTGGCGCATCAACGTCTATCGTATCGACGACAAAAACAAAGAATATCTGTCGGCGTGCCCGACGAACGACGAGGAAATTAATTTCCACGTGACGAAAGGTTTCGGTAAATTGATCTTCGAATAAAAAAACGAACCCCCTTACCCGTGTCTTGGGTAAGGGGATTATTCTATGCAATAAACGTTAAAAAATTTTATTTTCAAACGCCAGCTTGATGCCCATATTTTTCAGCATTTGACAGGCGGTTTTTACACGTTGCGGTTTGTATTCTTTGGCGATATGTCCATCGAACCCGACGGAAAGTTTTACGCCCGATTTTTTGACGATTTCCTGCTGGGTTTTGTTTTTGAAAAACTCCGTTACGTAGTCGTGCTGCTTAAACTCGTGTAAGCTGTCGTAATTGACGTTGAGTTCCCAAAAAATTCCTGCGTCGGCAAGCCGCTTAAAATAACGGTTTGGCTCTTCGCCGCGCGCTGCGCAGAATGCAAACAAATCGGTGTGCGCAATCCCTACGGGACAGCCCCAACGCTTGGCAAAATCAAAAATATCGCCGTTCATATAAGAATTAGGATCGTCGAGGTTTTCCACCAAAGCAAAATCGAAAAAGGAAATATCCGCACTGTAAGGCAGAGCATAGCTGTCTTTGCCCATCAGGGTGCAAACTTCGATGCCGCACAAAATTTTGATACGCTTTGCGTATTTATCGCGGAGCAGGCGCATATGGTCGAAATAGCGCACCAACGTATTTTCGTAATTGGCGTCAAGACGGGTGCCCTTATCCCAGCAAAGTTCCGTGCGCGCGCAACCCACGCCATAGCTGTGGTCGCAAATACCGAGCTGCTGAATGCCGCCTGCAATCGCCGTTTCGATTACGGTTTCGGGCTTGTCCTGACAGCAGAACGAATAATAGGTGTGTGCGTGTAAATCCTGTATCATAGCATACTCCTTACGCCACTATTATAGTACAAAAATTTTTGAAATGCAAGCAAATCAATACACAATTTTTACGTTCGTTAAATCAAGATCCGTAGGGGGCGCGTCGTCGGTCACCACGACGTCGTAATCGGAAAGCGCCGCTAGACGGTACGTGCCGTTTGCCGAAAATTTGGTGTGGTCGATCAGCAAAATGCGCATTTTGCAATGTTCAAAAGCTACCTTTTTAATTTCTTTTTGTTCGATAGAGCGTTCAAAAACGCCGTTGCCGATGACCGCCGCACAGGACGAAATCATTAAATCAAAGGAAAAATCCTGCAGCTGCCGCGCCGTCCAACTGCCCGTGGCGGAATTCGTGTTAAAATGTACGTTGCCGCCCAGCATAATCAAATTGATATTCGGCTTTTTGGAAAGCTGTATCGCCGTTTGCAGGTTGTTCGTTACCACCGTTTTGAAACTCAAATCGATGCGCTCGGCAAGGGCAAGGGCAGTGGAAGAACTGTCAACGAAAACAGACTTGAACGGGGGAATATAGGGCAGGGCTTTGGTTGCGGCGCGTTCCTTTTCGCCTGCGTTTTTTTCCATTCGGAAAAAGATAGAAATTTCGTCCGCGTTTTCAGGGAGCAATGCGCCGCCGTGGCTACGCTCTATCAAGCCCATACTTTTCATCTCCGCCAAGTCGCGCCGAATGGTCGCCTCGCTGACGTACAAATCTTTGGCGAGTGCCGCAACGCCGGCGCTCTTTTTTTCGCGTAAAGTCTTCAAAATTTCGTTTTGTCTTTCGGTAAGTGCCATAAAACACTCCTTTTTGCCTCTTTTGGGGCGTATTTTTGAAATGTTTTGCGCGTTTTTGCGCATTTATGTTCATATTGTAACATAAAAAAATTTTTTTGTCAATCTTTCGCGCATATATAGACAAAGAAAAAATTATGTGCTATAATATATTTAGTTATAATGCGCGCGAGAAAAAGCGGACGGAAGAAAGCGAACAAAAACGCGCAAAAACGCACAAGGGAACGGTGAAAAAATGCGGAAATCGGTTAAAATTTTGGGTATCGGCAACAGCTTTTCCGTCGACGCGATGGAATGGGTGTACAAGATTTTGAAAAATATCGGCGTAGAGGATATTAAGCTTGGCAATTTGTATATCGGCGGTTGCCCGTTGCATTTGCATTGCGAAAATGCGCGCGGCGATTTACCGGCTTACGAATATTGGAAAAACACCGACGACGAATGGCAGATTATTCCCGATTCTAAAATGAGCACTGCGATTATCGAACGGGAATGGGATTTTATCTTTACCCAACAACAGAGCGGCCGCAGCGGCTTAGCGGAAACCTACGACGACGTGGACGAGCTGATGGCGTACGTGACGGGCTTGGCGAAAGGCAACCCCGTTTACGGCTGGCAGATGACTTGGGCGTACGCAAACGATTTTGAAAATTCGACTTTTGCAGAGTGCTATAATAGCAATCAGGATAAAATGTACGCGGCAATCTTAAATGCGGTACAACAGAAGATATTGCCTCGCAAAATCTTTTCAAAGTTAATCCCGTCGGGGACGGCAATCCAAAATGCAAGAGCGGTGCTTGGCGACGTTTTGAACCGTGACGGTTTCCATCTTTCCTACGACTTCGGCAGATTTATCGCAGGGCTGTGCGTGGTGAAAGGGTTGGTCGGGTTGGATATCGACAACGTAACGTACGCACCCGAGGGCGTGAACGAAGAGATGAGAGCGCTGGCGATTGCGGTGGCGAACGCGGCTTGCAAAACGCCGTTTGCGGTGACGAAAATCTAAAAATAAAAGGACGGAAAGGAATTATGAGATATTATTTGGCAATCGATATCGGCGCATCGTCGGGCAGACACATTTTGGCGCATTTAGAAAACGGCAAAATGGTTACGGAAGAGATTTACCGTTTCCAAAACGGTCCCGAAGATTTGACAGCGTACGACGGCAAGACGCATTTGATGTGGACGCACGAACGCTTGTTTGGCGAAATCCTCAACGGTTTGAAAAAGGCGAAAGAATTGGGCAAAGTTCCCTATTCGGTAGGTATCGATACGTGGGGCGTGGATTATGCGCTGCTGGACGAAAACGATCAGGCGATCGGCGGTACGTATTGTTACCGCGATAATAGAACGGACGCAACGATTCCTGCGGTACACGAAGTTATTCCTTTCGAAAATCTGTTTACAAAGACGGGTATTGCGTTTGCGTCGTTCAATACTGTATATCAGTTGCTGGACGACAAAAAGACGGGACGTATGGAAAAAGCAAAATCAATGCTGATGCTCCCCGATTATTTCCACTTCCGTTTGACGGGCGTGAAAAAGCAGGAATATTGCAACGCAACGACGACGGGTATGGTAAACTCCGTTACCCATACTTGGGACGAAGAAATTATCGAAAAGCTCGGCTATAAAAAAGAACTCTTCGGCGAATTGGCACAGCCCGGTACGGTGGTAGGCGATTTCACCGACGAAGTAGCGGCAATCGTAGGCTATAAGGCAAAGGTTATCCTGCCTGCAACGCACGACACGGCAAGCGCGGTGCTCGCTGCTCCCTTAGAGGCGCAGACGCCCTACATTTCCAGCGGCACTTGGTCGCTGCTCGGCGTAGAACAAAACAAAGCGCATACGAGCGACGCGGCGAGAAAAGCAGGCTATTCTAACGAAGGCAGCATAAAAGAGCAGTTCCGTTTGCAAATCAATATCATGGGGCTTTGGATGATCCAACAGGTGCGCCATGAATTGGGTGATAAATACAGCTTTGCGGAGCTTGCGGATATGGCAAGGGTAAACCCCGTGGACGATTACATCAACGTCAACGATCAAAAATTCCTTGCGCCCGAGAGTATGATCGACGTCATCAACGAAACGGTGGGCAGAAAACTTTCGGTTGGCGAAATGGCGTACGCGATCTATAACAACCTCGCAAGATATTACGATCAATCCCTGAAAGCTTTGGAAGAAGTGACGGGCGAAAAATACGAAACGCTGAACATTATGCGGCGGCAGTAAAAATATGTTGCTTAACGAACTGACGATGCAGTACACGGGCAAAAAGATTATTACAGGACCTACGGAGGGTACGGCAATCGGGAATCTTATGATGCAGATGGTTGGCGGCGGCGACGTTAAGGACGTAAAAGAGGGCAGACAGATCGTAAAGAACTCTTTCGACATCGCAGAACTTTGATTAGGATAAGGAGAAAAAATATGAAAATTGTATTTTACGGTGATTCTATCACGGATATGAACAGAGGACGCGACCAAGCGGACGGTTCGGTGTTTTCCTACGGCGTTGGGTATACGAACTTTGTCGTGGGCGAACTGACCTGCGAAAATCCTAAAAAGTACGCGTGCATTAACCGTGGTATCAGCGGTAACCGCGTCGTGGATTTGTATGCGCGTGTGAAAGCAGACGTGTGGAATCATAAACCCGACGTACTTTCCATTTTAATCGGCGTCAACGACGTATGGCATGAAATCAGCCATGAAAACGGTGTGGAACTCCCCAGATGGGAACGCGTCTACCGCACTATGATTGAAGAAACGAAACAGCGTTTGCCAGACGTCAAGATTATGATTTTAGAGCCGTTTATCTTGGAGGGTAGCGCAACGGACGGTGAAGAGCGTTGGCAGAGATTCCAAGCCGTAAAGGAATATGCGAAAGTTGCCAAAAAGATTGCGGAAGATTACAATTTGACGTTTGTGCCTTTGCAAAAGAAATTCGACGAGGCGGAGGCGAAGTTCGGCGGAGATTATTACACGTTCGACGGGGTACATCCCTTGGCGGCGGGCGCAAAAATGATTGCGAGCGAGTGGCTGAAAGCGTTTAAGGAAAACATTGATAAATAAAAAGTAGATATATAAATAAGGAGAAAAATATGTCCAGATACGAAGAAGCGAAAAAAATCTATGCACAATTCGGTATCGATACCGAGGCGGCAATGGAAAGATTGTCTAAACTCTCGGTCAGCGTACATTGTTGGCAGGGGGACGACGTTATCGGGTTCGACGGTAGTGATTCTCTTTCGGGCGGTATCCAAACGACGGGTAACTACCCCGGCAGAGCAAGAACGCCCGAAGAACTGTTTGCCGATCTTACTACGGCATTCAAGTTAATGCCCGGTAAAAAACGCGTGAACGTACACGCTTGCTATGCTTTGCTTGGCGAAGACAAAGGCAAGGTCGACCGCGACGCCTACGAATACAAGCATTTTGAGCCTTGGGTAAAGTGGGCGAAAGAAACGGGTTTGGAAGGCGTTGACTTCAACCCCACGTGGTTCTCGCACCCTATGATGAAAGACGGTTTGTCGCTGTCTTCCCCCGACGAAGAAGTTCGTTCGTTCTGGGTACGTCACGGTAAAGCTTGCATGAAGATTGCGGCGGAAATCGGTAAAGCAATGGGCAGCCCTTGCTGCGTCAACCTTTGGGTACCCGATGGTACGAAAGATATCCCTGCTGACCGTCTTGGCCCCCGTCTTCGTTTGAAGAAATCCCTCGACGAAGTGTTGGAAGGCTATGACAAAGAATGGGTTATCCCTGCGGTAGAAAGCAAAGTGTTCGGTATCGGTGTAGAAAGCTACACGGTGGGCAGCAACGAATTCTATCAAAACTATGCGGCAACGCGCGGTATCTGCTGTCTTTTGGATACGGGGCATTATCACCCGACGGAAGTTGTTTCCGATAAAATCCCGTCCATGCTTGCGTTCTATGATAAAGTGCAACTCCACGTATCCCGTCCCGTGCGTTGGGACAGCGACCACGTAGTTGTGGTAGACGACGAACTGAAAGAACTCTCCAAAGAAATTATCCGCAACGACGCGGACGACAAAGTGATTGTTGCGCTCGACTATTTCGATGCGAGCATCAACCGTCTGTGCGCTTGGGTAACGGGTGTGCGCTCTATGCAAAAGGCACTCTTGTCCGCAATCTTGCAACCGTATGCAGAAATGAAGAAATTGCAAGACGAGGGCAATTTTACGAAAGTGTTCTATATGCACGAAAGAGTGAAGTACCTGCCGTTTGTGGACGTTTGGAACGAATATCTTTCCCGTCAAGGTCTTAGCGAAGACTGGTGGGAAGAGGTAGAAAAATTTGAAAAAGAAGTAATCGCAAAGCGCGTATAACGATACCGCAAGCGAACGCTTTTATACAATATAATATATAAGGAGAACAAAGCCAATGAAGATTTTGGTTGTAAACGCAGGCAGTTCTTCGCTGAAATATCAGTTGTTCAATATGGACAATAACGAGGTTTTGGCAAAGGGGCTCTGCGAAAGAATCGGTATTGACGGGGCAGTTACGCATAAGCGTCCCGAAAAACCCGATTACAAAGCAAGCGTTGACTTCCCCGACCACAAGGCTGCGATTGAGTGTGTTCTTTCCCTGCTTACGGATAAGGACAAAGGTGTGATTGCAAGCGTGGACGAGATCTCGGCGGTAGGGCACAGATTTGCGCACGGCGGTGAAAAACTGCGCGCGTCGGCAATTCTCGGCGCGGACGAGATTGCGTATTTGGAAAGTATCGTAGGGCTCAACCCCTTGCACGGTCCTCCGGCAATCAGCGGTTTCAAAGCGTGCAAAGAAGTGATGCCAAACGTCAACCACGTAGGTGTGTTCGATACGTCCTATTATTCCAACATGGAAGACTACGCGTACATCTATCCGATTCCCTACGAATTGTACGAAAAACACAAAATTCGCCGTTACGGTTTCCACGGCACGTCGCACAGATACGTTGCGGCAAAAGCGGCGGAATTGCTCGGCAATAAAAATGCAAAGATTATCACCTGTCATCTGGGCAACGGCTCGTCGATTACGGCGACGGTGAACGGGAAAGCGGTGGATACGTCGATGGGATTTACCCCGCAGGATGGCGTACCGATGGGTACGCGCAGCGGCGCAATCGACCCGACGGTCGTTACCTTTATCCAAAAGGCGGAAGGAAAGACGGCGGACGAAGTGGATAAGATTCTCAATAAGGAATCGGGACTTTCGGGCGTCGGCGGCGTAGGTAGCGATTGCCGCGATATCCGCGCGGCGGCGGCAAACGGGAACTACCGTGCAAAGCTCGCCATGAAAATTCTTTGCCACAACATCAAGAAGATTATCGGTTCGTACGTGGCGGAAATGAACGGCGTGGACGCGGTGGTATTCACGGCAGGTATCGGCGAAAACGACAGAGATTTGCGTGAAGAAGTTTGCAAAGATATGTCGTTCCTCGGTATCGAAATCGACGAAGCGTATAATCAAAATTGCCCCAGAGGGGAAGTTGCGGATCTGTCCGCAAAGGGCGCGAAAGTGAAAACCTACGTTATCCCCACCGACGAAGAGTATATGATTGCTCTCGACACACAAAATTTGACAAAATAAAAAAATAATATAAAGGAAGGAAAAAAATTATGAAATCTCCCTTTGAGATTAAGAAGGAAATTTGCGAAGTAGGCCACAAACTCTGGGCGAAAGGTTTCGTTGCGGCGAACGACGGTAACATCTCCGTTAAAATCAGCGATAACGAATATTACTGCACCCCTACGGGCGTGTCCAAAGGCGATCTTACCCCTGATATGATTATCAAGGTAGACAAAGACGGTAAAAAGCTCGAAGGTAAACTCAACCCCTCGTCCGAAATCAAAATGCACATGAGAGTATATCGCGAACGCCCCGACGTAACGGCGGTCGTTCACGCACATCCTCCCGTTGCTACGGCGTTCACGGTTGCGGATATCGACCTCGATCAGTACATTTTGCCCGAAGCAGTTTTGACGATCGGCGACGTTCCTACCTGTGATTACGGTACGCCCTCGACGATGGAAATTCCCGATTCGCTCGATCCGTACATTCAGAACCACGACGCGTTCTTGCTTAGAAACCACGGTGCTTTGACGGTTGGTTGCAACCTGCAAAAAGCATTCTTCGTTATGGAAGAAGTAGAATTCAACGCGGTTATCTGCAAGCACGCAATGGACCTTGGTGCAGTACACGAAATTTCCAGCGATCAGCTGAAGAAATTGATGGATCTTCGTAAGAAGATGAACTTGCCCGGTCGTCACCCTGGTATCGACTACGGCGACGAACACGCTTGCAACTGCGCAAACGCAGACCTTGTAGAAGCTATCACGAAGAAAGTTTTGGCAGCGCTTGGCAAATAATCCGCGCTTGTAACCGAACGAAAAGGAGAAAAAACTATGGCAATCAATTGGACAGAAGCTCAGATTGAAGAAGTGGTTGCCGCGGTGATTAAGAATTTGGGTGGCAACACCGCTACCGCAAAGAGCGGTTGGGATTCCACGCAATATAACGGTCGCAGACTTATCGGCGTTTACGCGGATATGAACGACGCGATTGAAGCTGCTACGACAGGGTACAAAGCCATCCGTGCAATGTCCCTGGAAGAACGCGAAAAGGTAATTTCCGCAATCCGTGACCTTTGCCGTAAAGAAGCGCCTATCATGGCGAACCTCGGCGTTACGGAAACGAAGATGGGACGCGTATCGCACAAGACCGCGAAACATATGCTCGTTGCGGACAAGACGCCCGGCACGGCAGACATTATCTCCCACGCAAAGACGGGAGATCACGGTTTGACGTTGACGGAAATGGCTCCCTTTGGCGTAGTCGGCAGTATCACCCCCAGTACCAACCCTTCGGAAACGGTAATCTGTAACAGTATCGGTATGATCGCGGCAGGGAACGGCGTTGTTTTCAACCCCCACCCCAACGCAATCGCAACGTCCAACTATGCAGTAGACCTTGTCAACCGCGCAAGCGCGATGGCAGGCGGACCTGCGGTACTCGTTGCGTCCGTGGTAAAACCCACGCTCGATACTGCGCAAATCATGTATAAACATCCCAATATTCGCTTGCTCGTATGTACGGGCGGCCCCGGGGTAGTAAGGTCGGTGCTTTCCAGCGGTAAAAAAGCAATCGGTGCGGGCGCGGGTAACCCTCCCGTTATCGTTGACGATACCGCGGATATTAAGAAAGCAGGTAAGGACATTATCGACGGCTGTTCGTTCGATAACAACCTGCCCTGTATCGCAGAAAAGGAAGTGTTCGCGTTTGCGAATATCGCGGACGAGCTTATTTCTGAAATGCAGAAAAACGGCGCGTACAAGATTACGACGGAGCAGGCGAACAAGCTTGCGAATATTGTACTTGTAGAAACGAAAAATCCCAAGACGGGTATCGTGAAAAAGACGGTCAGCCGTGATTGCGTAGGGCGTGATGCCGCGGTACTTTTGAACAAAATCGGCGTACACGTTGGTCCGGAAATCCGTTGTATCATCTGCGAAACGAATTTTGAACATCCCTTCGTACAGGAAGAACTGATGATGCCGATTCTGCCCATCGTCCGCGTAAGCGGTATCGATCAGGCAATCGACCTCGCGGTAAAAGCGGAACACGGCAACCGTCATACGGCGCACATGCATTCGAAGAATATAGATCACCTCACCCGTTTTGCAAAAGCGGTAGAAACGACGATTTTCGTCAAGAATGCACCCTCGTATGCAGGTATCGGTTTCGGCGGCGAAGGACATACGACGTTCACGATCGCAGGTCCTACGGGCGAAGGCTTGACCAGCGCGCGGAGCTTTACCAGATTCCGCCGTTGCGTAATGACCGATTATTTCAGAATTATATAAGAGCAAAAGGAGAGAAACAAAATGGATATTACTTCTTCTCAGGTAGAAAGCATCGTCCGTAAAATTCTCGGTGAAATGGGCTCGGCGGCAAGACCTTCTTCCGCAGGTAAAATCCCTAAGACCGCGAAAGTGGCTATGCTCACCGCGCAGAAAAAAATCGAAGTCAAAGAATATCCCGTACCCGCACTTGGGGACGACGATATTTTGGTAAAGGTTGAAGGCTGCGGCGTGTGCGGTACGGACGTTCACGAATGGAAGGCGGACCCGTTTGGTATCATTCCCGTTACCCTCGGACACGAAGGTACGGGCGAGATCGTATACCTTGGTAAAAATATCAAGTGCGATACGTCGGGCAAGCCTATTAAAGTCGGCGACAAGCTCGTTACCAGCGTTATCAGCTGCGGCGAGTGTCATGTTTGCCGCAATCACCCTGCAAACACCAACCTTTGCGACAAGCAAGGCGTGTTCGGGTTGATTCCCCACAACGACGCAAACCCTTTGACGGGCTGGTTTGCAGAATATCTTCTTATCCGCGGTAAAGGTTCTACGTATTTCGTAGTAAACGACCTCGATTTGAAAGAAAGAATGATTTTGGAACTTGCTTGCGTATGCGTACACGCTTTGAAGAGAGCGCAAACGACGGGACTTATCAACTTCAACTCGAAAGTGTTGATTCAAGGTCTTGGCCCTGTTGGCTTGGTTATGATCAGCGTATTGCGTGCGGCAGGTATCAACCACATCATTGCAATCGACGGTACGCCGATGCGTTTGGATATGGCAAAGAAGCTCGGTGCTAAGACGGTAATTAACTTCAAAGAAGTTACGACGCTCGAAGAAAGAGTGAAACTCGTTAAGAGTGTAGCAAACGGCGTGGGTGCGGATTTTGCATTCCAGTGTACGGGCGCACCTGCAGCGGCAAAGGATATTTTCGAATATATCCGTCGCGGCGGCGGTCTTTGCGAAATGGGTTTCTTCGTAAACAACGGCGAATACAACGTCAACCCCCACTTTGCAATGTGCAACAAGGAAATCAATCTCGTTGGTTCTTGGGATTATTCGGCAGACGATTATCCTACGACGATGGCGTTCCTGCGTCAGGCGAGAGAAATGAACATTCCCATCAAAGATTTGATCACGCACGAATTCCCTCTCGATCAGCTGAACGAAGCAATGGAAGTAAACGTGGCGCAAAAGGGCATTAAAATCTGTTACGTTGCTAAGTAACAATAAGAGGTAACGAATATGGCACTTGGCATGA
>JAZNXZ010000154.1:0-5538 GCA_045594165.1 Candidatus Scatosoma sp. | reverse complement strand
ACGCCGCAAATATCCGCGGACGAACCGCCCAGCCCTGCGCCGATGGGGATATCCTTAAACACCGTAATTTGCGCCCCGTCCGTACCGAACGCAGACGAAAACGCCTCCGCTGCTTTCAGTGCGTTGTTCTTTTCGGGCGGGATTTTTTCGCTGCCCTGCCCGTGCATGACCACGCTGCTGTATTTTCCCTTTTTCTTTTTCAGATAAATGGTATCGCACAAATCGATATTCGCCACGACGGAATCCAACAGATGAAACCCGTTTTCCACCCCTTGAATTTCCAACGTCAAATTGATTTTTGCATACGATTTTATCTTTACCGAGTTCATCTTTTATCCCAAACTTATCCCAAAAGCGCGGCGAGAAACTCTCGCCGCACCGATTGTTCTTATCTAATTGTAACACATTTTTCCCGTAATTTCAATATTTTACGCCTATTTTCCGCGCATTTTTTGTGAAAATTAGGTGATTTGCCGATAAACGAAGATACGCTCTTCCCCTTTGAGCGGAAATCCTAAATCCGCGTTGCTTTTTTGCAATCTTTCGGGATCACAACCGAGCCGTTTTGCCACCTGCCATAAATCTTCGCCTGCGCGCGGAATAAACACCGAAAAGGCACTCTCTTCTTTGGGATACGCCTCCCCTTCTTGCACTTCGCAAACGTATTCCCACGTTCTATTTTCATACGAGCGAACACAAAGTTTTAACGTCGCGTCCGCCTCCGTTTCGCCGCTCTTTTTACGCCGAACGTTTAGACCGCAGACGATACAGTCGATTTCAACGTCCTCCCCGTCGGCGTCAATCGGAAAGGTGAACGGCAGGGACAAATTTCCGCTGCGGTGTCCGCCGTCGCCGCCAACCAAAATCACGTCGGCAAGCACAACGCCCTCCGCCTCCATGCCGCGCTCCGTCTTTTTGACGGCAATTTCCGCGCGCGGCAACACCGCCGCCTGCAACGTATATTCCCCGTCCACTTCGGGGGAAATCACCGCCGCACCGCCGACGCGTTCGTGGCACTTTTCTTGTTTCATCAAGTACCGTCCCCCGTCGTTTGCTTTTTTGAGCTCCGTTTCCGCCTCGGTAGAGAACGCGTCGCTGGCGAAAGAAAATTCTTCTTCCACGTCCAAGAAACAGGTAGCGGCAAGGGTATAGGAAAGCACCAACTTGCTCTTGCCCTTTTCCTCGTCCGTGCTCGCTGTCAAATGCGCCTGCTTTACCGTGACGAAAGCACTTGCCGCCACTTTCCCAAACCCCTCTTCGGCAGGGATTTGCATGCGGAAAGGAATAATTCTCTCGTACGAACCAACGCCGTCCGCGCCCGTCAATACGCAGATATTGAGGGCGATTTCCCCCTCGATATTAATTTCTCCGCCGTTTGCCGTCACGCTTTGCGCCACCGCCGTTTGACTGTGCAATAAAATGTCCCCCACGTAATCGCTGTCAAATTCGTCCTCGCCCTCCGTTTCGCCCGTCACGCATACCGTCTTGCAAAGCCGCAAAACGTCCTTTTTTACAATCAGTCCGTCGCCCCCGACGAGATATTCCATCTGCTTGCTACCGTATACGACAAGCTCTGCATTTACGATTACCGAAATGTATAAACCAGAGCCCTCTCTGCGCCAGCTGACGTTTTCCGTCGAAAGCAACGCCTTGGCAAAACAAGCAGGGCTGACCTTTCCCCCCTCCGTTTTGTGAAAAAATTCCGCGCCGCGTTCCGCGCGGCAAACCTTTTTATCGCCGTCCTCGTACACGACGGTCAGCAGTACCCGCCCACCGTATTGCACTTCGCCGTCCGAACAAACGCAGTCGGCGGGGATTGCCTTGGCGTAGACAGCCAACACACTCCCGATTTCGCTCCCCGGCAAGCGGCACTCCACCACCGATTGCCCATGCAAACGGCATACTTCCCCGATATAACGATAGCTTTCAAATTGCGGTTTTATTGACATTTTTTACAACCTCCTTGCAAATCCCCTTTGGTTTTTTCGTCAGTTTATCCTATGTCAACGCAAAAAAAGATAGAACTATACCAAGAATTTTTTGCGCTAAAAGGGATATTTTTCCTGCCCTTTGGGCATACTGTTGGTATGATAAAACCGACAAAAAATATTAAGGACGTCAAACAAATGGTAAGGGATTGTTCGTCGCAACGGGTTGCCGTGCGCGTCAATTTGGGCAGAAACAAAAGCGTTAGCTATTCGGGTATCCTTTCGGGAATTTATCCCGCCCTGTTCACCGTCAAACCCGACGACGAAGATTTTTTAGGAAAAACCGCCTATTCCTATTCGGACGTACTGTGCGGCAACGTAAAGATAAAGCGCATATGAAAAAGCTCCCCAAAACGGGGAGCTTTTTCTTTTTATTTCGTCGTTACAGTTTTATCCCGAAAAAGTCGGGCTTGCCGCTTTCGATTTCCTTGCAGAGCAACTCGGCAACGAATTTTCGTTTTTCCGCCATCGTCGGCTTTTTGAAAAAATGTTTCACGTTAAACGAACGGTATTCTTTTTTGTAGAGATATTTTAAGGACGGAAAGACATACGTGCCGCCCACGCACACAACGATATTGATATCGTTAGAGCCGGACACCTCGCGCCAGTCAAAGAAATCTTTGCCCTTTTTATAACGGCAAATATACACGCAACTGCTGTCCCCGCCCTTTTGGTAAAAATACTCAAAGGAAAAGCCCTTTTCCAAAATCGGCGCGGTCAGTTCTTTTATGTTTTCAGCGGAAACGACCTCGTTCATTGCCAACTTACTCTAATATTGCCTTGATACGGCGGATACCGCTGCCGCAGCTTTGTTCTTTTTGGATTTTGAATTTGCCGAGTTTACCCGTCGATTCCACGTGCGGACCGCCGCATATTTCCTTGGAAAAATCGCCTATCGTGTACGTTTTTACCACTTCGCCGTACTTACTTTCAAACAAGCCCGTAAAGCCTTCCGCCTTTGCCTCTTCCAAGCTGATTTCCTTCATCACAACGGGGATATCCTTTGCAATTACTTCGTTGACAAGGTCTTCTACCGCCTTGATTTGCTCTGCCGTCATGGGTTGAGGCAGGTTAAAGTCAAAGCGCAATCTTTCTTCGGTAATATTCGAACCCTTTTGGTTGACGTCGGGCGAGCATACCTTTTTCAGCGCCGCATGCAACAAATGGGTTGCCGTATGCAAAGCCGTCGTCGCCTCTTTATGGTCGGCAAGACCACAGGCAAATTTCTGTTCGCTGCCCGCTTTACTCTTGTTTTGATGTTCTTCAAACGCCGCTTTGTAGCCGTCGATATCCACGCCAAAACCACGTTCTTTTGCCATTTCGTCGGTAATTTCCACGGGGAAACCGTAGGTGTCGTACAAGTGGAACGCCTGCTTGCCGCCGATTACCTTTTCAGGTACGTACGCAGGGTCTTTCTGTGCCATAAACGCGTTCTTTCTTTCGATACCGTTTATGCACTTTTCAAATTCCTTCAAGCCCTGTTGCAAGGTCTTGGTAAATTTTGTTTCTTCCTTGATAAGCTCTTCGGCAATCTTTTCGCGGTTGATATTCAGTTCGGGATATACGTCCTTGTAATATTCGATAAACGCCGCGGAAATCTTTGCAAGGCTGCCCTCGGGCAAGTCAATCTTTCTGCCGTAGCGCACCGCGCGACGGATAATTCTGCGCAGGATATAGCCTTGGTCGGTGTTCGAGGGCACGATACCCTTTTCGTCGCCGAGCATAAACGTCGCCGTACGGCAATGGTCCAAAAGCACGCGGAACGATTTGGTCGTTTCTTCGCTTTCGCCGTAAGTCTTACCCGTCAACTCTTCAATGACCTTGATAGCGTTTTCAAAAATGTCCGTTTCGTACACGCTGGATTTGCCGTTAAGCACGCACAAAGCACGCTCCAAACCCATACCCGTATCCACGTTCTTTTGCGAGAGTTCAACAAAGCTGCCGTCTGCTTGCTTGTTAAAGCGCATGAAAACGTCGTTCCAAATTTCAAGGAACGCGCCGCAGTTACAATCGGGGTTACAGGTCGGCGAACATTTGGGTTTGCGGATAACGAACATTTCCGTATCCGTGCCGCAAGGTCCGGTCAAGCCGGCAGGTCCCCACCAGTTGTTTTCACGGGGCATGTAATAGATATTTTCCTTTTTGATGCCTGCCTTTTCCCACAGCGCCGCCGCCTCGTCGTCGCGGGGAATCGTATCGTCGCCGCCGAATACCGTTACGGCAATTTTATCGGACGGAATTCCTAAATATTTTTCGCCCGTCAAAAATTCGTAGCTCCAAGGAATCATTTCTTCCTTAAAATAATCGCCAAGCGACCAGTTGCCCAGCATTTCAAAGAACGTACAGTGTCTTTCGTCGCCAACGTCATCGATATCCCCCGTACGCACGCACTTTTGCACGTCGGTAAGGCGCGTCCCCGCAGGGTGCTTTTCCCCTAAAAGATAAGGCACGAGGGGGTGCATACCCGCCGTCGTAAACAAAACGGTAGGGTCGTTTTCAGGAATCAAAGACGCCGAGGGGATTACTTTATGCCCACGGTCTTTGAAGAAATTAAGGTACATTTCGCGTAAGGATTGTCCAGTATAGTTTTTCATAGTCTTTCCTTTTTTAGGTTGAATTTTCTCGTACTTTTACATTATAAATGTAAAATATCGTGTTTGTCAAGCGTTTCATCCGCCTCGACGTTACATTTTCGTCAGTTCGTAGCCCGTCTTGCTGTCTTTGACCGCATAGCCCATTTCCGCAAGCTTGGCTCTCAATTCGTCGCTCTTCGCCCAATCGCGCGCCGTACGTGCCGCCCAACGCTCTTCCGCCACCGCTTTGACTTCCGCGGGGATTTCTTCGGCGTTCTTTTCTTCGTACCACGCCTTGTACTCTTTCGCGTTTTTGGTAAATATGCCCAGCAAAGCGTACGTTTTACGGATTTGCGCTGCGGCGGAAAGTGCCACAAAAAATCCCCCCGTCTTGCCTTCGCTAAGCCATTTTTTTACGTCCTTAAAATACCCGAAAAGGTTAGACAACGCAAGCGCAGTATTAAAATCGTCGCTCATGCAAGCGTTAAACTCTTCTTCGATTTTCGCTGCGTACTCCGCCGCACGGAGCGCGTCCTCGTTTTCAATCGTAAGCTCCGCACCCTTAAATTTGGACACTACCTCGTCTACGAGCGCAAGCTGACAATAAAACTCGTATAAATGTCTTTCCGCTTCGGGGAAAAGGTCGTCCGTGATATTGATGTCGTTGCGGTAGTTCGTTTGCAACAGTGCAAATTTCACCGCTTCGTCCGAATAGTTTTGTAATAAATCGGCAAGAAGCAAGCTGTTTCCCAACGATTTACTCATTTTTTGTCCGTTGACCTTGATAAGACCGTTGTGCGTCCAATATTTTACGAAAGGCTTGCCCGTCAAAGCCTCCGTCTGCGCAATTTCGTTTTCGTGGTGAGGGAAAATCAAATCCCTGCCGCCGCCGTGGATGTCGATTTGTTCGCCAAACGCCGCGCGGTTCATTGCCGAACACTCGATATGCCAGCCCGGTCTGCCCTTGCCCCAAGGGG
>JAZNXZ010000153.1:0-6241 GCA_045594165.1 Candidatus Scatosoma sp. | reverse complement strand
GCTTTTGGTGGATTTGATTTTTTCGTTTTTCTCGCACCGTTTCAATATCCCTGCGGCGGTAAAAGCCACGCCGATTTTGACGATTGTGGGTTTGCTAATCTACGCCCTGTTCCCGTTCGCGTTTGAAAACCACGTGTACGTGGGGTTGGTTATCGGTACGGTGATATTCTCGGCGGCAAGCGGGTTTAGCGAAGTGTTAATCAGCCCGGTTATTGCGGCGTTGCCTGCCGAAAACCCCGAACGGGAAATGAGCAAGCTGCACTCAATCTACGCATGGGGCGTGGTGGGTGTCGTGCTGTTTGCGACGGTGTTCTTGCTGATATTCGGCAAGGAAAGCTGGCAATGGCTGTCGTTGATTTTGATGATTATTCCTGCTTTGTCGGCAGTGCTCTTTTTCAGCGCAAAATTACCCGAACTGGAAACGCCCGAGCGTGTGTCGGGTGCGTTGAAATTTCTTAAAGAAAAACAGCTGTGGGTATGCGTTTTGGCGATTTTCTTGGGCGGCGCGGCAGAGTGTACCATGGCGCAATGGTGCTCGGGATATCTCGAACAGGCGCTCGGTATCAAGAAAGTGTGGGGGGACGTGTTCGGCGTAGCGGTCTTTTCCATGACGCTCGGGTTGGGGCGCTCTCTGTATGCAAAAATCGGCAAAAATATCGGCAAAGTATTGTTTTTCGGCGGTATCGGTGCGACGGTTTGCTACGCGACGGCAATTTTGTCGCCGTATGCGGTGTTGGGCTTGGTTGCGTGTGCATTGACAGGCTTTTGCGTATCGATGCTTTGGCCAGGGAGCTTGGTGGTGGCGTCGGACAGATTCCCCACGGGCGGCGTGTTTATCTACGCCATGATGGCGGCAGGCGGCGATTTCGGTGCGGCGGTTGCTCCGCAGATGGTCGGGGTGATCACGGACAACGTGTCGGGCAAAGCTTGGGCGTTGAAACTCGCGGCGAAGTTCGGCATGACGGGGGAACAGCTCGGCATGAAAATCGGCATGCTGGTGGGCATGGCGGTGTCTTTGGTGGCGATTTTCGTATATCTGTATATATGGAAAACGCAAAAACGCTATACGCCTAAAATTGAAAACCCGATAGAAAAAGAAATTTAATATACAGAAAAAAACGACGGTCATTCAGCCGTCGTTTTTTGGTACCCCCAACAGGAATTGAACCTGTAATTGCCCCTTAGGAGGATATATCTGACCCTAATGTAGGGTTTGCAAAATACTAAAATGCATATTTTGCACGATTTTCGCCGTTTACTCGCCGTATTTTGCGTCATTTTCACACCGTTTAATAACTTTTATAGTGTTCAAAAAACCAAGGCAACCAAAAAGGTCACCAAATTTGGTGACCAAGGTTTACCTAATTTCGATAGACGATTTACGCACAGCAACATTATAACCATAATCATTTAAAAAATTTTGCAATTCCTTTATGTCTTGCTTGCATTTCGGTCCAAGTATTATTTCTTTGATAAATTTACGCTTGTCCACTAACCCCAAGTCTAAAGATATATAACTATTTATGCCATTTCGCATAAGGGAATAGGCTTTATTTGATTCAAGCAGTTTTAAATAATTTTTTACATTTTGAAATTGCTTATTGTTTTTTTCCCGCAAAGCATTAAATGCATCCGTCGGCAATGACATTATCATATTATGAAAAAACTCAAAATATGTAGGGTCAAAATATAGTCTATATTCACGTTCGGTCCTAAATCCACTTTTTTTGAAGAGCATTTGCGCCTGATTAAAATGGTCTATAAAATATATGGCTTCCATTGTCCACTGAGCAACTGGACATTTTGGAAGTGAAATAATTTTTTCAATTTTTTTCTTTATAAATGCTTTCTTCTCAGGTTCTGTATATTTAACTGCGTCAAAATCCAATGTAAAACTAAATTTTTCTTCAAGAGCCTTTTGCAAATAATTAATATCAAAACAAATACTTACACCTTCCAGTCCATCCCCATAACGTTCCCAATGATTTAGGCTGTCACCTAACAATGTTAATGAAACTCCATAAGTGTTCCCATAAATTTTATTTTCTTCTAATATATATGGACGCCCATTATATGGGTTTTGATTAAGTTTTTTAACATAATCATTGTATTCGTCACAAGTTAAATAGAATTCATTAGGGTCATTTGAATTTTTCAAATTCGATAAGCGCAGAGTATTAGAGGTGATAATAGAAAATAAAGCAAATATTGATGTATAATGATAAAAAGTTTTTTTCATATAAACCTCCTTCTGTTTATCTAATTATAACACAAAAAATGCAAAAAATCAATAATTTCTATATTCTCACGACTGTTTTGCTGGGCTCTTGAAAACCTTTACGGTATACTTTGCTTAACAATAATATATGGAGGCAAAAATGGCAAGTATATACGGATTTACATTAAAGAACAGAAAAACCTTTCAAGGGTTCGACTGGCAAGGAAACCAAGGCAACCTTTATTATAACGGCAAAAAGGTGGCTTGGTATAACGACAGCGGAAACGGCGGTTCGTGCGATATTGTCTACTGCGATTACGCTTACGCGCCTATTATGTCGAAACAAAAGAAATTATCAGAAGTACATTTATCTTTTGAAGAAAAGAAGAAAATAGGCTGCGTTTTAGACTTAGAGAAAAAGTATTGTGACATTTTATGGGAACATTTTTCATAATTTCTCTCTTTTTCTACTATTTTCCATGAAAAGAAGCATACTCAAATAGTATGCCTTTCTAAAAATCATTATAAGATTGTATTAATGCATTTGTTTTTTATTTGTGTTTTCCATTTTTAATATCCAAAGCGCGTATCCCATAAAAATCACAATTAAAACAACCGCCGTGATAATATCCATTATTACCCCCATATTACAAGCAAAAACGCTTGTTGCATTCATTACACTATGCGCTATAATACAAGGCAATAGACTTCCCGATTTGTAAAAAATAATCGTAAATGAAAAACCCGCTGCCGTCGCATAAGCTATTTGTAATAATGTCGGCAACAACTCGGCCCCACTTACTAAATTGATAATGTGCCCAAAGCCGAACGTTAAACTACTTACGATTATTGCAACCTTTACGTTATCCTTGCTTAATGCCTTAAATAAAAAGCCCCTAAATATTATTTCTTCTATAATACCAACACTAAGCATAGAAATAACGTATAATACCGTTTCTAAAATTGTATATTGAATACGTACGCCACCCCAAAAATTAACAGATACCGTAACGATAAGCGGTATAAAATACAAATACGCTTTTTGCGGGAAACACCCTTTTGTTAACCCGTATCTTGATGATACTTTTTCTTTATTGATCCATATCAACAAAATGGTTACAAGGGTTATACTAAGTGGCATTGTAAACACTTTTTCTATTCCAACCAGGTAAGAAAAATAATCTGCCATACTCATTGTAATAACGTAAATTAAAATCCAAATAATAGAAAAAGTTACTTCGTTTTTTTCGTAAACACGTTTCATTTTCTCTCCTTTTTTTAGAGCCACGCTTTTATATTATAACACGTTCAATTTATAAAGTAAAGAGCTAAATCTCCGCATATTGATGCCTGGGCATATTTTTCTTTAGAAAAGTATTTAATATACCAATCACCATTCCTAAAAGTTTCAATATTTATTTCCATAAATAACTCCTGAGATAAATCAAGGCCACATTATAAATGTAGCCTTAAATTTTGGTGTTCCCACAGGGAATCGAACCCCGAATTGAGCCTTAGGAGGGCTCCGTTATATCCGTTTAACTATGAGAACATGTATTCAATTTTACAAGATATAGCAATACCCACTTTGGCGAACTTTTTTCGCCGTGGTCACCAAATAGGTCACCAAATTTTATTTTAGCCGTCTGCCGTATCGCCAAAATACACGGTTTTGAACAGTTTTCGCATTGTTTTGCCCCGTTTTGATGGGTTCATATTAGGAATAGCACACCCTTAGGAGGGGGCTGTTATATCCATTTAACTATGAAGGCGTGTGCAATGATAGCGCGCTTTTTTCATATACTGAAATCAGCTTTTCTATTATACTCCATTTTTACGTAAATTGCAATTGTTTTTGCAAGCATTATCTTAACTATCCCAAAAATCGTAAAACATAACCAACGCTTATAACAAACATAATAAAAAGTTATTTTTCAACGCTTTCTTATAAAAAAAATAAATATTTTTATGGATTTTTCT
This sequence comes from Candidatus Scatosoma sp., assembly GCA_045594165.1. Lineage (GTDB taxonomy): Bacteria > Bacillota > Clostridia > Christensenellales > Borkfalkiaceae > Scatosoma. Next base: position 2,043 of record JAZNXZ010000153.1, on the reverse strand, counting down.
AAAAAAAGCCGTTCAAATCCTTGCCAAAACCCTAAAAAGGTGCTAAGATATATTTGTATCAAAAAAATCGATTGATTGACATATTTCAATCAACAATTTTGAAAACCAAAAGGAGATAAATTATATATGAGCTACGTACAAAGAGTTTTAGACGATTTGAAAGCACGCAATCCCGGTGAAAAGGAATTCCATCAAGCGGCAACGGAAATTCTGTTGACGTTAGAACCCGTCATCAATGCGCATCCCGAATATGAAAAGGCGGCGTTGTTAGAACGTTTTACCGAACCTGAACGCACCATTTTGTTCCGTGTTCCTTGGGTAGACGACAACGGTAACGTGCACGTGAACAAAGGTTACCGCGTACAGTTCAACAGCGCTATTGGTCCTTACAAGGGCGGTTTGCGTTTCCACCCGTCCGTTAACCTTTCGGTTATCAAATTCTTGGGCTTGGAACAAATTTTGAAAAACAGCCTTACGGGCTTGCCTATCGGTGGTGGTAAGGGTGGTTCGGATTTTGACCCTAAGGGCAAATCCGACCGTGAAATTATGGCGTTCTGCCAAAGCTTTATGTTGGAATTGTTCCGTCACGTTGGCGCAGATACCGACGTTCCCGCAGGGGATATCGGTGTAGGCGCACGCGAGGTAGGCTATCTCTTCGGGCAATACAAGCGCATCCGTGACGAACACGTGGGCGTGTTGACGGGCAGAGGGCTTTCCTACGGCGGTTCGCTCGTTAGAAAGGAGGCGACGGGCTATGGTCTTGTGTATATTACGGCAGAAGCAATGCGCCTTCGCGGCGACAGCTTTGAGGGCAAAACGACGGTTGTTTCGGGTAGCGGTAACGTAGCCATTTACGCTTGTGAAAAAGCGCAACAGCTCGGCGCAAAAGTCGTGGCTATGTACGATTCCAACGGCTATATCTACGACCCGAACGGGATTCAATTGGACGTTGTAAAGCAGATTAAGGAAGTAGAACGTGCGCGTATTAAGGAATATGCAAATCGCGTCCCCGGTGCAAAATACGTAGAGGGTTGCAAGGGGATTTGGACGATTCCTTGCGACGTGGCTTTGCCTTGCGCTACGCAAAACGAAATCGACGCGGAAAGTGCGGCGGCGCTCGTGAAAAACGGCGTGAAATACGTTGCGGAAGGCGCGAACATGCCCTCGACGTTGGAGGCGATTGAAACGTTCCAAAACGCAGACGGCGTGGTGTTCTTGCCTGCAAAAGCGGCAAATGCCGGCGGCGTAGCAACTTCCGCACTCGAAATGGCGCAATCTTCGGGCAGACTGTATTGGTCGGCGGAAGAAGTGGACGCGAAACTCAAGACGATTATGGTCAACATTTATAAAAATATCGATACGGCGGCGAAGAAATACGGCTTTGAGGGCAACTACGTAATGGGCGCAAACATTGCGGGCTTTGAAAAGGTTGCCGAGGCAATGATGGCGCACGGTATCGTATAATTCCGCATACCAAGAGAGAATAGAACATCTAAATATGAAAAAAAGAAAAGGCTCGGTCACGCGATCGAGTTTTTTCTTTTTTATACGCCATTAGCAAGTATCAAAATTTTCCATTTGGGCATACTTTGGTTAGTGAATAAAAGCAAAGGAGTGATTGCCCATGAATCCATTTCAAGAAAAGCCGATGCCGATAGAAAAGGCGTTGCAAAACTGGAAAGAACTGTACCCGCAGGCGTACGACAAACGCGAAATCGACCCATATACCAAGACGAGAATTATCCTCATGAACGGGACGGAGTTTGAAGCGAACTGGTTTTCCCATCAGTTGGCGCGGCACACCGACAACAACGATTTACGCCGTGATATTGCGCTCACGCGCGAGATTGAGAAACAGCAACAGCTGCAAATATCCCTATTAAAACCTGCCAACGAAAGTATTTTAGAGCATACGATTTCCTACGAACAGTTGGCGGTGGACTTGACGGCGGAGCTTGCCAAACGCGAACTGGATTGCAACGTAAAAACGGCGTTAGATTTTGCGCTTTTGGAAGATTTTGACCATTTGTATCGGTATGCAAA
>JAZNXZ010000152.1:0-7639 GCA_045594165.1 Candidatus Scatosoma sp. | reverse complement strand
AAGAAATGGTATTTTCACGTCGCAAACGTCATCGGGCTGGCGTGGCAGGGCTGTTTGTTATTGTTTTTGCTGACGGCGTAAGGTCGGCTAAGTAAGGAGAAAAAATTGTCTTTCGAAGAGCGTTTACAAAACAAAATCGTGTCGATTCCGCGCGGGGATAAGTTGTACCCCAAGGCTTGGGAAAACTTAGACGACGCCCCCGAAACGCTGTATGCGGTAGGGGATTTGTCCTTGTTAAGCAAACGGAAATTCGTCGTGGTCGGTTCAAGGCGTACCCCCGTGAACGCAATGAAGTTAGGGGAAACGATTGCAAGGGAACTTTCGTCGCAGTTCGTTATCGTTACAGGCGCAGCGGACGGCGGGGATACGGCGGCGGTTGCAGGCGGCTTGCCAAAGGTCATTTGCATTTTACCCGGCGGATTTTCCGCGATATCGCAGGCGAATTTGCCTATTTTAGAACGGGTTGCAAACGATGGGTTGCTCCTATCGCTACACCCCTACGAAACGCCTGTGCGCACATTTTCCTACGAATACCGCAATAAATGTATGGCGGCGCTTGGCGAGGGTGTGTTGGTACTTGGCGCAGGGGAAAAGAGCGGCGCGCTGATTACGGCAAAATACGCGCAGGAATTTTCCAAAAAAATATTCGCCTTGCCCTATCCGCCCAACGCGGCGTCGGGCGTAGGTTGTAACCTTTTGATTAAAAACGGCGGATATCTTACTGAAAATGCAGGGGACGTGTTTGCCGTGTACGGCATGGACGATACGCAAACGCAAAAACGTATAGAGCTTTCGTCGGACGAAGAAAAGCTGTATAACGTTTTGCGGGAAAACGCCGAAGGACACGTTAACGAATTAGCGGCGGCGACGGGGATACCCGTGTTCAAACTCCGCGCGGTACTTTCCGCGTTAGAAATCAAAGGTTTGGCGGTATCGCTGGGCGGTAACCGCTATTCGGTAGTATAAACCGCGAAAAAAGCGCGTATAACATAACAAAGCAAAAAACTGTTAAGGAAAATAGAATGGATTTAATCATTGTAGAGTCGCCTTCTAAGGCAAAAACCATCACCAAATACCTCAAAGGCAAATATCGCGTGGACGCGTCCGCAGGACATATCCGCGATTTGCCCGTGCATACGCTCGGCGTAGACGTGAAGAATAATTTCGAACCTAAGTACGTCAATTCGGACGGAAAGGAAGACGTTATCCGCCGTTTGGTAGACGCGACGAAAAAAGCTGACCGCGTTTATCTTGCAACCGACCCTGATAGAGAGGGGGAGGCTATCGCTTGGCATTTGCAAACGGTGTTAGGGCTGGACGAAAAGGGCGAAAACCGTATCGAATTTAACGAAGTTTCGCAACGCGCAATCGAGGCGGCATTGAAAACGCCTCGCCAAATCAATTACAGCTTAGTGGACGCACAGCAAGCGCGCCGTGTGCTGGATAGATTGGTGGGGTATAAGCTCTCCACGCTGTTGAACCACAAAATCGAGGATAAAAAAGGCAACGGCAAACGCACCCTTTCGGGGGGCAGAGTGCAATCGGTTGCGCTCCGTTTGCTCGTGGAACGCGAAAGGGAAATTACGGCGTTTGTTCCGCAGGAATATTGGAATTTGACAGCGGATTTACAAGACCAACCCAAGGCGCACGCGCCTTTCAAGGCAATGCTCGAAAAGAAGGGAACGAAAAAATACAAACCCTCGTCCGCGGACGAAACCGCGCAGGTTTTGGCAACCCTCGAACAAGGTAAATTTATCGTTTCCAAGGTGAAAAAGGTCGTTGCAAAATCGCACGCACCCGCACCGTTTACGACGAGTTCCTTACAGCAGGACGCGTCGAACAAATTAGGGTTTACCGCGCCCGATACCATGAGCCTTGCGCAGCATTTGTACGAGGGTATCGCTACGGAAAACGGCGACCATATCGCGTTTATTACCTATATGAGAACGGACTCTGTCCGTGTATCGAAGGAGGCGCAAAACAAAGCGCTTGCCCGTATTCGCGAAGTGTACGGCGACGAATACGTACCTGAAAAACCCAACTATTACGCGACGAAGAAGGGGGCGCAGGACGCCCACGAGGCAATCCGTCCTATCGACCTTTCCATGACGCCTGCCAAGGCGAAAACGCTGCTGGATAAAAAGCATTTTGCGCTGTATAAACTCATTTACGAACGTTTCTTGGCGTCGCAAATGGCAGAGGCGAAATACAATAGTATGCAGATGGAAATCGATAACAGCGGATACGTATTCAAAGCAAGCGGCAAAGTGCTGTTGTTTGCTGGGTTTACGGCGGTATATCAGGATTTTAACGCAAAGAAAGAGGACGAGGACGAAATCAGTAGCGAAAAGCTGTTGCCCGATTTGAACGAGGGAGATATCCTCGACCTTGTTTCCATGAAAAAGGAGCAAAAATTCACCAAACCGCCCATGCGTTACACCGACGCCTCTATCGTCAAAACGATGGAAGAAAAGGGGATTGGCAGACCGTCTACGTATGCCACCATCATTTCGAAATTGATGCAAAAATACGTCAAGAAAGAGGGCAAATACATGATCCCCACGCCCATTGCGTACGACGTTGTGGATATGCTCGTCAACTGTTTTAAGGACGTTATGGACGTTGGGTTTACGGCGGATATGGAAACCAAACTCGACGATATTGAAGAAGGCGGCGTGGATTGGCGTGCCGTTATCGGGGACTTCTATCCCGGTTTTGAAAAGAATTTGCGCGCGGCGTCTACGTACGGCGATAAACTGACGGAAGAAGTGTGCGGAAAATGCGGACATTTCATGTTGCGCAGAATCGGAAAATTTGGGACGTATTTGGCTTGTTCTAACTACCCCGAGTGCCAAAATATCATCAGCGAAGGGGAAGAGGAAGTATCGGCGATTCGCTGTCCGAAATGCGGCGAAAATATGGTGGTCAAGAGCGGTAAGTTCGGTAAATTCTTGGCGTGTCCGAGCTATCCCGATTGTAAATCGACAATGTCGATGCCCTCGGACGAAGCCCCGAAACTTGCGGGGAAATGTCCCGAGTGCGGCGCGGCAATGACGGTGAGAAAATCCAAGAAAGGTAAGACGTATTACAGCTGTTTGGGATATCCCGACTGTAAATTTATGAGCTGGGACGTACCGACGGGGGATAAATGTCCCACCTGCAACGAGCCGCTCGTTTATACGGCAACGGGCAATATCAAATGCAGCAATAAAGAGTGTTCGTACAAGGTTAAGGTAGAAAAGGCGAAATCACGCGGGCAAGCGGCAGAAATGGCAGACGATTTTGCGCCCCCGCCCTTGGAAGAACCCTACTACGACGATTACGACGGATGGTTTCCTGCGGATTATAATGATGAAAACTAAGGCGAAAGTATTGGTTGTCGGCGGTGGCTTGGCGGGCAGCGAGGCGGCGTATTATCTTGCCTCGCACGGTATTCCCACCACCTTAATCGAGATGAAACCGAAAAAATTTACCCCCGCGCACGAAAGCGAGAACTTTGGCGAATTGGTGTGTTCAAACTCTTTGAAAAGTAACGACGTATACGCCAACGCCTGCGGACTGTTAAAAGAAGAAATGCGTCTGCTCGGTTCTATGATTATCGAGGCTGCGGACGCAACGAAAGTGCCTGCCGGTGCGGCGCTTGCCGTCGATAGGGATAAATTTTCGGCGTATATTACGGAAAAATTAAAAAATTGTCCCCACTTGACGATAGAAAACCGTGAAGTGGAAACTTTACCGAAAATTGAAAAGGACGGGGACGTATACGCAATTATCGCGACGGGCCCGCTCACGAGCGAGCCGTTGAGCGAGAGCATTAAAGAAACGTTTGGCGGCGGCTTGCATTTTTATGACGCGTCCGCGCCCATCATTTCGGCGGAGAGCGTGGATATGTCCTGCGCGTTTACGGGCGATAGATACGGCAAAGGTACGGGGGATTATATCAACTGTCCCATGGACAAGGATGAGTATTACGCCTTTGTGGACGCATTGCTTGCGGCGGAAAAAGCCGAATTGCACGCCTTTGAAAAAAGGGAAATTTTTGAGGGCTGTATGCCGATAGAAGTCATGGCGAGCCGTGGCAGGGATACCCTTCGATACGGCACGTTAAAGCCCGTAGGGCTTTACGGCGAGGACGGGAAACGTCCGTATGCCGTGTTGCAGCTCCGCAAAGAAAACGAGGCGGGTACATGTTATAACCTCGTCGGATTTCAGACGAATTTGAAATTCCCCGAGCAAAAGCGGGTGTTTTCTATGATTCCCGCCCTGAAAAACGCGGACTTTTTACGTTACGGCGTTATGCACAGAAATACGTATATTCAGTCGCCAGATGTTTTGAATTGCGATTTTTCGTGTAAAAATAATAGAAGGTTGTTTTTTGCAGGACAAATCACGGGCGTGGAAGGCTACGTGGAAAGCGCGGCAAGCGGTCTTTTGGCGGCAATCCATATCGCCGACGAAGTTTTGGGGCGCACTCCCCATACCTTTGACGAGCGTACGGTATGCGGCGCTTTGGAAAAGCACGTGTCCACACAGGTCAAGGATTTTCAACCTATGAACGCGAATTTTGGGATTTTAGCTCCGTTATCCGTCCGTATCAAGGACAAGAAAGAACGTTATAAAACGCTGGCGGAGCGGGCTTTGGAAACCGTTCGCGCGCAGATAGCAAAAAACGATTTGAAAACAGAGTAAGGAAGTATGAGTATGGAATTTAGAGGAACAACCATTTGCGCCGTCAAAAAGAACGGTGTAACGGCGATTGCCGGCGACGGTCAGGTAACGATGGGCGAATCGGTGATTTTCAAAAATACGGCGGTAAAGGTACGCCGCATTTTCGGCGGAAAAGTCATTTTGGGCTTTGCAGGCTCGGTGACGGACGCCTTTGCGCTTACCGAACGTTTTGAGGGCATGCTCAATAAATTCGGCGGCAATTTGATGCGTTCGGCGGTGGAACTTGCCGAACTTTGGCGCAGTGATAAAATCGGCAGAAAGTTGGACGCCATGATGATTACGGCAGATGAAAACACGTTGCTTATTTTGTCGGGTACGGGCGAAGTAATCGAGCCCGACGAGGGCGTTTGCGCTATCGGTAGTGGCGGGAATTACGCCTTGGCGGCGGGGCGTGCGCTTTATCAGGAAACGGACTACGACGCGGAAACGATTGCGAAAAAATCGTTGAAAATCGCCTCGGAAATCTGCGTATTTACCAACGACAATATCCGTTGCGAAACGGTGGGCGTGGCGGAAGAAAAAGCGGAAAAATCCGTGAAAAAGGCGCAAAAAAAGGCGGCTAAGGAGGTGGAATAATGGATTTATCTCCCAAACAGATCGTTTATAAATTAGACAAATATATTATCGGGCAGGACGAGGCGAAAAAAGCGGTGGCAATCGCGCTGCGCAACCGTTACCGCCGCGCGCAGTTGCCGCAGGAAATCCGTGAGGAAATCACCCCGAAAAATATCATTATGAAAGGCCCTACGGGGGTTGGTAAAACGGAAATTGCCCGCCGTTTGGCAAAGCTTGTAAAAGCGCCGTTCGTTAAGGTGGAGGCGACCAAATATACCGAAGTCGGTTACGTAGGTAAGGACGTCGAGGGGATGATTCGCGACCTTGCCGAATGTGCATATAGACTTGTCAAAGCGGAAAAGGCGGACGAAGTCAAGGCAAAGGCGACGGCTGCGGCGGAAAAACGCCTCGTCAAGGTGCTTGCCGACGCAAAAAAGGACGAGAGAGAGCAGGACAAAGAAACCTTTGAAAACAACCTTTTGGACGGGTTGCGCAAGGGTGAATACGATACCTTTATGGTGGAAATGGAAGTGGCGGACGAGCCGCAACCTATGGAGCTTGTACCCGGCGGCGCGGCGATTTCCATCGGCAGCATCTTCGGGGACATGTTCCAAAACAAAAAGAAAAAACGCCGTTTAAGCGTACGTGAGGCGTTCCAAATTGCCCTTTCGGAAGAATCGGAAAAGCTGATGGACGAAGACGCTATCAAGGCGGAAGCGTTGTGGAGGGCGGAAAACGACGGTATCGTGTTCATTGACGAAATCGATAAGATTGCAGGCAAGGGCAACCGCGGCGGCGCAGACGTATCGCGCGAAGGCGTTCAACGGGATATACTCCCTATCGTAGAGGGGTCGACGGTCGTTACCAAGTACGGTCCGATTAAGACGGATTTCATTTTATTTATCGCGGCAGGCGCGTTCCACGTGGCGGCGGTGGAGGATTTAATTCCCGAATTGCAGGGCCGTTTCCCCGTGTCGGTGGAATTGCAAAGCTTAACGAAAGAGGATTTTGTAAAAATCCTTACCGAAACGGAAAACTCGCTCACGTTCCAATACAGTCAGCTCCTTAGCGTGGACAACATCAATTTGGAATTTGACGCAGGCGCGATCGAACGGATTGCGGAAGTGTCGGTGGAACTCAATTTGACGTCCGAAGATATCGGCGCGCGCCGTTTGCATACGGTCATGGAATACCTTTTGGAAGACATTTCGTTTAACGCCGGCGGCGATTATCCCATGTTCACGTTGAAAATCGATAAAAAGTACGTGGACGAACATTTGCAGAAATTGACGGGTGACCGCAATCTCAAAAAATACGTTTTGTAATATAAAAGACGTGTCATTGCGAGCTGTTTTTATGAGATTGCCGCACTACGTTCGCAATGACGGCCATAAAAACAGCGTGGCAATCTTTTATTCAATTAAGACATTGCATCAATAAAAACATTTAGGAAAAAATAGCTATGATTAATATTCCCAAGGGCACGAAAGACGTTCTGCCCCAAGACAGTTACAAGTGGCAATACGTGGAAAGCACGGCGCGCGAAGTGGCAGGGCTTTTCAATCTCAAAGAGATACGTACCCCCACCTTTGAACATACCGAGCTCTTTCAACGCGGCGTGGGCGATACCACCGATATCGTGACGAAAGAAATGTACACGTTCAAGGACAAGGGGGATAGGTCGATTACGCTCAAACCCGAGGGCACGGCAGGTACGGTGCGTTCGTTTATCGAAAGCGGACTCGCAAATGGCGTGTTGCCTGCAAAAATGTACTACATCACCCCTGCGTTCCGTTACGAACGTCCGCAGGCAGGTAGACTTCGCGAATTTCATCAATTCGGCGTGGAAATTTTCGGCGCAAAGGGCGCGCAGACAGATGCCGAGGCTATCGTGATGGCAGACACGCTCCTCAAAAAGCTGGGCTTGAACGTACAACTGTATATCAATTCAATCGGTTGTCCTACTTGCCGCGCGGCGTTTAACAAGGCGCTTAAAGAATTTTTTGAACCGAATTTGGAAAATCTTTGTTACGATTGTAAGACGAGATATGCTAAAAACCCGTTGCGCTTGCTCGATTGCAAGGAAGAGAATTGCAAGAAAATCAACGTCAACGCACCGTCCATTTTGGATTATCTGTGCGAAGAATGCTCTGCGCATTTTGAAGAACTGAAAGCGTGCTTGGACTTGGCAGGCGTTGCGTATAAAATCGACCCCCGTATCGTGCGTGGGTTGGATTATTACACGCGTAGCGTGTTCGAATTTGTGTCCACGTCCATCGGTGCGCAAGGTACGGTATGTGCAGGCGGCAGATACGACGGTTTGATTGCAGAGCTTGGCGGCAACCCGATGCCTGCG
>JAZNXZ010000151.1:0-3900 GCA_045594165.1 Candidatus Scatosoma sp. | reverse complement strand
TTACATGTGTTTCTTAAATTCTGCAAAACGGAAGTTCGGCAACCGTCCGTCGATATTGTCGATACGCTCCATCGGAAAATGCAACCGCGCAAGCTGTTCTTCCACGCGCTTGGTATCCCCCACGCGAACCGCGGCGTGCGCATCGGAATTGATAATAAACCGCGCGTCCGTCTTGGCGATAATATCGGACAGTTCTTCGTCTGTCAAATGTTCTTTTTTGGAGTTCAGCTCGATATACGTGCCGTAATCTGCCGCGCATTTTGCCACTTCTAAGGCGTTTGCAGGGCAAATATAATTGAGGTGTGTAACGGCGTCAATCGGGTTGTTTTTAATGGCGTTGATATACGCTTTGGTATTGCGCGCAAGGCGTTTTTGCGACGGCTTGACGTGGAATTTATCCGCAAAGAAATTCACGTAGCTATAACGGAACATTTCGATAAATTTATCGTACCAAATATAGATATGGTTTCCGCAAAGATACACGTCAAAGTTCTCGTAATCCTTTTCCGTCAAATCCCCTTTGCCGTCTAAGCCGCGGATATTCGATTCAATCCCCACCAAAACGTCGATACCGTATTTTTCCTGCGCCGCTTTGCAATCCGCTATATATTGCGGCATTTCCTTGCGCCGCACCCCGAAAATAACGTGCGAAAAGCCGTGGTCGGAAATGGCAATTTGCTTTAAGCCCAGTTCCTTTGCCCGCGCCACGTTCTCGTCCACCGTATTCTTCCCGTGGGAATAGGGCGTATGCGTATGATAATCTGCCGTTAAAATCACCTGATTTACTCCTTTTAGTCTAAATACCTGATTTCCTCTTCTAACTGCACGCCGTATTGCGCAAAAACACCGTTTTTTATCACCGTAATCAAACTGCGAATCTGCCCAGCCGTCGCGCCAGCGTCGTTTATGATAAAATTTGCATGCTCTTCGGATACCTTTGCGCCGCCGATACGCATACCCTTGAACCCGCTGCGCTCTATCAAATCCCCCGCAAATGCGTTTTTCGGGTTTTTGAATACGCAACCCATACTCTTTCCCTTGGGCAAATGTTTGCGCCGATTCGCATAATAGCTTTCGTTTTCAGAAATCTCTTCCGCCGTTCCCTTTTTCAACCGCAACGCCGCACCCAAAATCACGTCCTCGTTTTCCATAAACGCGCTATGCTTGTAGGTATATCCGCAATCGGCTTTTTTCAATAGTTGCGTTTTTCCATCACGCAAAACGAGTACGCTTTCCACGATTTCGTCGATATACGTCCCCCCTGCGCCGGCGTTCATGTACAGCGCACCGCCCAACGTGCAAGGCACGCCGTATAAAAACTCTGCGCCGCTTTTGCTTTCGCGGCGGCAAGCGGAGAGCAACGCCCCGCTGTTTACCCCTGCATACGCAAACGCGCCGTTTTCCGTAAACGCAATGCCGTTTAAGTTTTTCGTGCGGATAATTGCGCGGTTTGTACCGCCGTCGGGCGGCAATACGTTGGTAAGATTGCCAAGCACGTAATAAGCGATTTCATCCTTTTTCAAACGATTGACAAGCGAAGTTAATTCCGCAACGCTTTTGGGACAAAAGGCGGTTTCCGACGTGCCTCCGCAACCAATCGAGCTGTTTTTAGCAAAGCTAAAAGGTTTTTCCTGCGTGTAAGCCGAATAATCAAAAAAACGGTTTTTGATGTTCAAATGGTCACACTCTCCTATTGTAACATATTTTTTGCCTTTTTGAAAGTATTTCTATCCGCCAAAACAAAAATTTTAGCCAAGAAAATTTTACCCTCAAACATATAAATATGTTTTTTTAGGAAAAGGTATGCAAAAAGAACCCAAACGAAACCGTTCGGGCCCTTTTATAAGAGGAAATATTGTGTAATCTGTTTTTGTTTTTGTAAATTACGCTTTGTAGATAACTTCGCCGCCGCGCACCGTCATCAAAACGTCGTAATTTGCGTTGATAACCGTGAAGTCCGCGCGCTTGCCAACCGCAATACTGCCCACTTCGCTGTCAATACCCAAATTCTTTGCAGGGTTGAGCGTAGCGCAATCCACCGCTTGCGTGAAAGGTACGCCCACCTTTTCCACCAAGTTTTGTACCGCTCTGTTCATGCGCAAAACGCTACCTGCCAACGTGCCGTCCGCAAGACGTGCCTCGCCGTTCTTTACGTATACCGTCTGACCGCCAAGCTCGCTGACGCCGTCGGGAATTCCCTTTGCACGCATAGCGTCCGTAATCAGCGTCAATTTGTCCGCGGGCTTGTTCTTCACAAGCAAACGCATAGCAGGTACGGATACGTGGATGGTGTCTGCTATCATTTCGCAGTTCAATTCGTCAATCAGCATAGCGCTGCCGACCGTACCGATTTCACGGTGATGCAGAGCCGTCTGCGCGTTGTACGTGTGCGTAACGTTGCTTGCGCCAAGCGAAACCGCCTTTTCAATGTCGGGATATTTCGCGCCCGTATGCCCAATCGACGCCACAATGCCCTGCGAGGACAAGTGTTTGATAAATTCCGCCGCGCCGTCCACCTCGGGGGCGAGCGTTACGATACGGATACAGTTACCGCTTGCCGCGTTGTAGTTATCAAACGTTTCGATATCAGGCGCTTTTACGTATTCGAGGGGCTGCGCGCCTTTGTGCGCCGCCGCAATAAACGGACCTTCGAGATGCACGCCCACTACGCGCGCGCCGTTGCCTTTATCCGTTTCACGATACGTCTTTACCGCAGCCAGAGCTTTTGTGATATTTTCAGGGCTTTGCGTCATGGTCGTAACGAGGAAAGACGTAGTGCCTTCCGCCGCAATCGTTTTTGCGATAATGGCGATATCTTCCACCGTGCCGTCCATACCGTCCGAACCGCCTGCGCCGTGGATATGCTGGTCGACAAACCCCGGCAATACGATTGCGTCGTCGGGGAGTTCGATAACTTCCGCGTTTTTGTCTGCGCAACGGGAAATTTTTTCAATTTTTTCGTCAAAGGACAGGTTGCATTTTTTAACGCCTTCGCCTGCCACGTATACGTTTGCATTTTTGAAAGTTTTCATCTGTAATCCTCCTTGCGGTGTATCGGTGCGTTTTTATTTGCTTGCGGGAAGAGATGCCGCTGCAATACTCTGCCCTACGCGACGGTTGTTTTCGTCGGGCAAACCGATATCAAGGGACGCAAATTCGGGATATTCCGCCGCCAACGTTTCCTTGCAAGTAGCCAAAATAACGTCGCCGCCTTTACCGCCCATTACACGACCAAGCAACAACATGTGCTTGATATCGTAGAATTTTGCATAGAACGGAATCGTGTGCGCCAAATATACGCCGATATCTTCGTAAATCTGCTGTGCAAGCGCGTCGCCCTTTTCCATGAGCGCCTGTATAACTTTGAGTTTCTGTGCGGGCGTAAGACCTGCCTCGAACACAAACCCGCCTGCCTCTGCAAGCTTGATCACCGCGTCTTGCGAGAAATATTTACAGCCAACGCCAAAATCGCCGCTCCATTCGTCCTGCATGGCGCCTTCGTTGAAATCTACGGGTGCAAACGCAAGTTCAGAAAGCCAACCGTTGATACCGCCGTTGGTATTGATATAACCGACAGCCTCGCTCGTACCCATTGCGATTCCGAGCACGCCGTTGTCGTCCAAATCAATCGCGCCTGCAAGTGCCGTAACGTCGCCGTCGTTTGCAACTTCCAAAGGGATATCCTTGCCGAGTTCTTTACTCATATCCTTTGCAACGTTGATATACATATTTTTCACGTAATCGCCGTGCTTGGATTTGTCCACTTTGATAAACAGGGACGCAACCATGATTTTGTTGTCTACGTACACGCCTGCCGACGAAACGCCGATAGCGTCCACCGTAGGCATCTTGGACGCAGCCGTCTTCATAGCCGTCAAAATTTCGTTGTAATGATAGGTG
>JAZNXZ010000150.1:0-6635 GCA_045594165.1 Candidatus Scatosoma sp. | reverse complement strand
GCGGATACGGTAACGGACAGTATGAAACGTGCGATTGGGGAAACCAACCGCCGCCGTAAAATTCAAGACGAATACAATAAGGCACACGGGATTGTGCCTAAAACGATTATCAAAGACGTCAAATCGACTTTGGTCATCACGAAGAAAAAGACGGACGACGAAATCAAGTTGCAGGATATTCCCGACGAGATTGAAAAACTGAAAGCGTTGATGAAAGTGGCAAGCGGTCAACTCGATTTTGAACGGGCGATTGAAATCCGCGAAAAGATAGCGGCGCTGAAAATGAAATTGCACAAAGCCATGCGCAAGTAGAGAAACAAGGAAAGAGAAGTATGCAAGAAAATATCGTTATTAAAGGCGCGAAAGAAAACAACTTAAAAAACGTCGATTTGACGATTCCCCGCAACCAGCTGACGGTGTTTACGGGGCTTTCGGGGAGCGGTAAATCGACCTTAGCGTTCGACACGATTTTTGCGGAGGGGCAAAGACGGTACGTGGAGAGCCTTTCTTCGTATGCCAGACAATTTTTAGGGCAGATGGAAAAACCGGACGTGGAGAGTATCGACGGGCTGTCCCCTGCCATTTCTATCGACCAAAAAACGACGTCGCGCAACCCCCGTTCGACGGTGGGGACGGTTACGGAAATTTACGACTATTTCCGTCTGTTGTTTGCGCGTATCGGCGTGCCGCATTGTCCAAAATGCGGGCGTGAAATCCGTCGCCAAACGGTGGACGAAATCTGCGACCAAGTAATGGCAATGCCCGAGGGGAGTAAAATTTTAATCAACGCCCCCGTGGTTCGTGGCAGAAAAGGGGAGTACGTCAAAGAACTGAAGGGATTCAAAAAGAGCGGCTACGGCAGGGTAAAAATCGACGGAATCGTCTACGATTTGCAAGAAGAAATCCATTTGGAGAAGAATATCAAGCACAATATTTCGGTCGTGGTGGACCGCTTGGTGGTCAAGGCGGGAATCCAAAAACGCTTGACGGACAGTTTAGAGGCGGCGTTAAAACTTGCGGACGGACTCGTGGTGATTGATTGCGACGGCAAAGAGGATTTGTATTCGGTCAATTACGCCTGTCCCGATTGCGGTATTTCTTTGGAAGAAATTGAACCGAGAATGTTTTCGTTTAATACCGTATACGGGGCTTGCCCCGTTTGTTCGGGCTTGGGCGTAAAAAGTTTTGTCGATCCCGACCTCATTTGTCCCGACAAAACCAAGACCTTGCGCGAGGGCGCAATGCGGGTAACGGGTTGGAATTTAGGTTCGGGGACGATGGCGCTCATGGAGCTGTCCGCGCTGTCGAAAGCGTACGGATTTTCGTTGGACGTACCTGTGCAGGATTTGCCCAAAGAGGTGTACGATATCCTGATGTACGGTAGCGACAAAGCGGTGGATATGCACTACCAAACCCGTTCGTTTTCGGGTAGTTTCAAAAAACATTGGGAAGGCTACGTCAACAATTTGCAACGCCGTTACGAAACGACGACTTCGGACGGTGTGAAAACGGATATCGAACGCCTGATGCGCAGCGCCCCTTGCGACGCTTGCCAAGGCAAGCGTTTGAAAAAGGAATCGTTGTCGGTGCACGTCGGCGGTAAAAACATTTGGGAACTTTGCGAAATGTCCGTGGATAATCTTTGCGATTTCATGGACGATTTGATGACGAAACTGACGGCGACGCAGCACTTGATTGCGGACGCTATTATTAAGGAAATCAACAACCGTTTGGGGTTCTTGCGGAACGTAGGGCTGAACTATTTAACCCTTACCCGTACCGCGGTTACGCTGTCGGGCGGCGAAAGTCAGCGTATCCGTCTTGCTACGCAAATCGGCAGCGCGCTGACGGGCGTATTGTATATTTTAGACGAGCCGAGTATCGGTTTGCACCAACGCGATAATGAAAAACTGTTAAATTCTTTGAAAGGATTGCGGGATTTGGGTAACACGTTGATTGTCGTTGAACATGACGAGGATACCATGCGCGCGGCGGATTATATCGTGGATATCGGTCCGAAGGCAGGGGTGCACGGCGGGGAAATCGTGGCTTGCGGAACGCAGGCGGATATCATGAACGAGCCTCGCTCTATCACGGGCGATTATCTTGCAGGCAGACGAAAAATTGAAACGCCGCCGATACGAAAACAGCCGTCGGACAAGTGGTTGAAATTGTATGGCTGTAAACAGAACAACTTAAAAAATATCGACGTGAAAGTGCCCGTAGGCTTAATTACGGCGGTAACTGGGGTATCGGGCAGCGGAAAATCGAGCTTTGTAAACGAAATCGTATATCCGTTGCTCGCCAATACGCACAACGGCGCAAAGCATAAACTCGGCGTATACGACAAGGCGGAGGGCGTGGACTATTTTGACAAAGTAATTGCCATCGACCAATCGCCGATTGGCAGAACGCCGCGCAGTAATCCCGCCACGTATACGGGGGTTTTCAATGCAATCCGAGATTTGTTTTCCATGACGCCGGACGCAAAGGAGCGCGGCTATAAGGCGGGACGGTTCTCGTTCAACGTTTCGGGGGGCAGATGCGAACATTGTTTCGGCGACGGAATTATCAAAATTGAAATGCATTTCTTGCCCGATATTTTCGTGCCTTGCGAAGTGTGCGGCGGAAAGCGTTATAACCGTGAAACGTTAGAGGTAAAATACAAAGGCAAGAGTATTGCCGACGTGTTGGATATGACGGTGGAAGAGGCGTGCGAATTTTTTGCGCCCGTGCCGAGTATTTATAACAAAATCAAAACGCTCAACGACGTGGGGCTTGGGTATATCAAGTTGGGGCAGAGTTCCACAACCCTTTCGGGGGGCGAGGCGCAACGCGTCAAGCTCGCCACCGAGCTTGCAAAACGCTCCACGGGCAAGACGTTGTATATCTTGGACGAGCCGACGACGGGGTTGCACAGTTACGACGTGGACAAGCTGATTAATATTTTGTTGCAACTGCGCGAGGGTGGCAACAGCGTGCTGATTATCGAGCATAATTTGGACGTCATCAAGACGGCGGATTATATTATTGACCTTGGTCCTGAGGGGGGCGACGGCGGCGGTACGATTGTCTGCGAGGGGACGCCCGAGGAAGTGGCGCAGGTGGAAAACAGCTACACGGGACAGTTCTTGAAGAAAGTATTATAAACGAAAAAGTTGGAAAGGAAAAGCCCGACGGCGATATCGCCGTCGGGCTAAATTCATCTATTTTGCTATTGCGAACAATGCGTAGCATTGTGCGGCAATCTCCATTTACTTTTTCAATTCTAAAGTCCGCTTATACGCCGCCGTAACTGCCTCGATGGTCGCACCTCGAAAGCCTGCCTTTTCCAAGGCGTGTATCCCTGCGATCGTCGTGCCGCCGGGGGAGCATACCGCGTCTTTCAAATCGGCAGGGTGACCGTATTCTAATAACATTTCCGCCGCCCCGAGCAACGTCTGCGCCGCGTACAGAGCCGCTTTGTCGCGGGGTACGCCGCACTCTACGCCGCCGTCGGCAAGAGCCTCGGCAAACGCGTACACGAACGCAGGGCCGCAACCCGACAACGCGCTGCCCGCGTCGATTTTATCCTCGGGGATTTTATCAAACACGCCCGCCTTAGCAAACGCCGTTAAAAATTCCGTTTCCGCGGCTTTGCAAACGTCTGCCACCGTGTATAAAATCATGCCTGCGCCCAACGCAACGGGGGTGTTCGGCATGATACGTATCACGGGCAACGCCGCGCCGATATATTTCCGAATTGCCGCAATCGACAATCCCGCCGCAATCGTTACCACCACGACGTCCTTGCGCGCGCGCAAAATTTCCGCAAAATCGGCAATCGCGCTTTCCATGACTTGCGGTTTCACCGCCAAAACGATAAACTTTGCGT
The DNA here is from genome assembly GCA_045594165.1 of Candidatus Scatosoma sp. Lineage (GTDB taxonomy): Bacteria > Bacillota > Clostridia > Christensenellales > Borkfalkiaceae > Scatosoma. The sequence goes on along the minus strand of JAZNXZ010000150.1, from coordinate 2,761 downwards.
TTTCCGCAATGTCCTGCGCCGTCGTGCCAACCGCACCCAGCGTGTTTTCAAATTTTTCTACTTTTGCTTTGTCAAAATCACAAACGGCGATTTGCTTTCCGTCAACGGATTTTGCGGCGGCTTGCACCAACGCACCGCCCATATTTCCGCAACCGATAAAACCAAGCGTGTATTTCATAATCGTTCTCCTTATCGAATTTGTCCGTCGCCTTTCACGATATATTTATACGAACAGAGTTCTTCCAACCCCATAGGACCGCGGGCGTGTAATTTCTGCGTGGAAATCCCTATTTCGCAGCCCTTGCCAAACTCACCGCCGTCGGTAAAACGAGTGGATGCGTTGATATATACCGCCGCGCTGTCTACACACAGGGCGAACTTGTCGCAAAGCGCGTAATCCTCGCTCACGATACAATCGCTATGCCCCGTGGAGTGCGCCCCGATATGCGCAATCGCCTCGTCGCCGCTGTCCACAATTTTCACCGCCAAAATATAATCCAAAAATTCGGTGTCGAAATCTTTATCGCCCGCCGCGACAACGGAATTTTTCTTGCCCAAAATCGCCAACGCTCTTTCGTCGCAACGCAGTTCTACGGGCGGTAAACCCTTTGCCGCTCGTTCTACGCACAACCGTTCGTATAAGAGGGGAAGAAAATCCTCGGCAATATTTTCATGTACCAAACACACTTCCTCGGCGTTGCAAACGGACGGGCGGGAAGTCTTTGCATTTTCGATAATCCGCAGAGCCTTTTCCAACGCCGCGCATCTATCCACGTATACGTGGCAAATCCCCGTGCCCGTTTCAATGCAGGGAACTTTTGCGTTTTCCACGCACGCCCTAATCAGCCCTGCGCCGCCGCGCGGTATCAACGCGTCCACGTATCCGACCGCCGTCATCATCTCGTTTGCGCTTTGTCGCGAAGTATCTTCCACGATATTGATAAAATCGGGGTTCAAGCCCTCGTAAACCAGAGCGTTTTTCATAACCTCTACAATGGCGAAAGAGGAGTTGAACGCATCACGTCCCCCGCGTAATACGCAAACGTTGCCACTCTTAAAACACAGCGCGCCCGCGTCCGAAGTTACGTTGGGACGGCTTTCGTAAATGATGCCGACCACGCCGAGCGGCACGCGTTTTTTGGTAACGGTTAAACCGTTTTTCAAAGTGGTTTCATCCAAGACCGTCCCTACGGGGTCGGGCAAATCCGCCACTTCGCGGATGCCTTGCGCCATGCCTGCGATACGCTTGTTATCCAAACGCAGACGGTCTATCATAACGTCGGGCAGTACGCCCGTTGCGTTTTTCACGTCCACGGCGTTCGCCGTCAAAATTTTTTCCGCGTTCTCTTCCAAGGCGTCCGCCATGGCAAGGAGTGCTTTATTTTTTACGGTGGGGGACAAAATACCCAAACCAACCGCCGCCGCTTTCGCGCTTTTCAAAATGTCCAAAGTCGTTTTCATAATTGCTGTTTTACTCCGCGAAAAATCTAGTATAACCACCCAAATTGCCGTTTACAATCTCGTACAACACGTCGGGTTCTTCGCCGTTGGCAATGACCATGTCCGCGCCGTTTTCCACGCAGAGCTTTGCGGCTTTGATTTTCGTTTTCATGCCGCCCGTACCAAGGGAAGAGCCTTCGCCGCCTGCCAAAGTAAACAATTCGTCGGGACAACCCTGTACCCGTTCGATAAGTTTCGCGTTGGAATCCTTATGCGGGTCTGCGGAATACAGCCCGTTGACGTCGGATAAAATCACGAGCAAATCTGCCTTTGCGCTCACCGCAACCAAGGCGGAAAGGGTATCGTTGTCGCCGACTTTGATTTCTTCGGTGGCAATCGTGTCGTTCTCGTTGATAATGGGCAAAGAGCCAAGCTCCAACAGCCGTTTTATCGTGTTGTTGAAATTCTCGTGCCTGTCCGCCGCGGTAAAGTCCGAACCCGTCAAAAGGATTTGCGCTACCGTGTGGTTGTATTCGGTGAACAGCCTATCGTAAGTATACATCAGCTCGCATTGACCAACTGCCGCCGCCGCTTGTTTGGTGGGGATATCGGTAGGTTTTTTAGAAAGCCCCAGCTTGCCTACGCCCATGCCGATTGCGCCCGACGAAACCAACACGATTTCGTGTCCGGCGTTTTTCAAATCGCTCAACACCCGACACAGCTCGCCCGTGCGCTTGATATTTAATTTGCCCGTTCCGTGCGCGAGGGTGGATGTACCTACTTTGACAACAATTCTCATAATTTCACAATTCCTTTTTTTGATGAAAGGCGGCGGGATAAAAGATTTTCCCGATTGTATCATTAAGTATACGCTATTTGGCACTATTTGTCAAGCGGGAAAAGCGAGAAAAAGCAAAAATTAAGTTGTTAAAATACAGGCGGAAACTTTCCGCGCTTTAGGGATAGGGGAAAATCGTGGGTAAAATAATAAGGAGAAAAAGAATGAACAAGAAACCTACGGTATATACGATTATTTTATGCGTTTGGAGCGTATGTTCGCTGCTCTTATTTTTAGCTTGCGGCGGTATTATATACGACTTTTTAAGCGCACGGGAAATTACGGCAAAAGCCGTCGTCGTGAGCGCGTTGATTATTGCAAATGCTATTATGCTCGCGTATATGTGGCTGGGCAGCGTGAAAGATTTCATTTTTTCGTTGCTGTTCCTAATACAAAAAAAGCGCATTATGCAGCGCTATGACGAGATTATAAATTCTAACCCCGATTTTGCGGCGCTTGGCGGCGGTAAGCTGCCCAAGGTAC
>JAZNXZ010000149.1:0-3599 GCA_045594165.1 Candidatus Scatosoma sp. | reverse complement strand
TCTCAGTTCCAATGTGGCCGATCACCCTCTCAGGTCGGCTACCAATCGTCGGCTTGGTGGGCCGTTACCTCACCAACTACCTAATTGGACGCGAGCTCATCCATATCCGATAAAATCTTTTACCCCAAAGGGATGCCCCTCCGTGGTCTTATGCGGTATTAGCAGTCATTTCTAACTGTTATTCCCCTGATATGGGCAGATTGCTCACGCGTTACTCACCCGTCCGCCACTCACTTAAATCCGAAAACTTAAGTTCGTTCGACTTGCATGTGTTAAGCATGCCGCCAGCGTTCATCCTGAGCCAGAATCAAACTCTTAAGTTTAATTGCTTAAAGTCATTACCTCGTTTAAGATAATAACGGCTCTAACTAATTTTTTGTTATCTCTTTGCTGACTTGCTTTCAAGGTTACTTGTTTCTTACAAGTTTCTTTGAAATTAACGGAAATTACCTTTCATTTGCTTGTTTGTCAAATAAAATCTCATTTCTTTCTTATTCCATTTTTAATCTTCTTTTACCAGGCTACAGCCCGGTGCCGTCTGCTCTCGCGGCGACAGCTTGTATATAATACCACAACCCCTTCGCCATTGTCAAGCGTTTTTTTACACTTTTTTTACTTTTTTTCAAACTTTTTTTTCAAAAGTTTTCCAAAGTTTTTTAGTTCCTTTTCGCCCGCTTTACCCGCGACAGCTTTCCTATACTACCACTTTATTATTGCCTTGTCAAACGATTTTTAACAACTTTTTTCAAATCTTTTATAAATTTTTTCCAAAAAGCTTACCTTTTAATCATTTTTCAGGCGCAGGCTGACGTAGGTTTTCTCCGTCCCCCCGTAAAAAGTATGCACTTCGCCCCTTTTGCGGATATAGTTTGCAACGTCCACCGCCGTTTGACAGCTTTCGGGAACGTAAATCCCGCCGTGATACGTCCGCTCGGGAAAATGATAATCCGTTCCGCAGGTTATCAATAGCCCGTGTTCCTTTGCAAATTCTTCGACCTGCGGAATTTTATCCAAATCCCCGTCCGTGCAATTAATCTCGACGCCGTGCATATACTTTGGCTCACAGGGCGATTGCCGATAGGGGTGTGCTTGTATCAGCAAGACGCCGTGTTCTTCGCAAAAATCAAACAGCTCTTTTTGCGTCAACGTATACAAACAAGGCGTTTTGCGCAAAATATCCTCCGTTACTCCGTACAAAAGCCAGTCTGCATAGTGCGGAATATTTAACGTTACTTCCAACCCTAAATAAAAACGAAAACCTTTTTTGTCCGCGTATGCTTTACCACGCGCAAAATCCTCTATTACTCGCTCGATATAGTTTTTATGTTCTTCTTTCGGATAATACCACTCCTGACAATGGTTGGTGAGTATCGCGCCGTCGTAACCGAGTTTTATTTTTTCGTCAATAATCTGCTCGCAGGTTACGTGGCTGCAACGGCTAATGCCGCTGGAATGTACGTGCGGGTCGATTTTGATAAGCTTTTCTTCCATAGCACCCTCCAAAAGCAGAACATATTATAAGCTTTTCGACTGAAAATGTCAATCGTTTTTTCTTGACTTTACGCGCGCGCGCGTGATACAATATATATAATATATAAGAAAAGCACGCCTATCATGGCGTTGAGGAACTTTATGTATAAAAATTTACGCATTATTTTTACCATTTTATCGGCAATTTGTCTTGCTGCTGCAATCCCATTGGGTATCTTTTTTGATTACGCGGGCTGGATTGGCGCATTGATTGGCGCAGGGATTTTTTTCGTGTTGATGTTACTTTGCAAGCAAAGCCAAGAAAGCGCGGAAAAAGCCGCTGAAACTGCACGAAAGAAAGCAGAGAGAGCGGAAAACGGCGAAAATGACGACGGCGAAATGGAAATTGCTCCGCAGAAGAAATTGCCAAGGACTACGCTCACGAAACCGCCCAAATACAGAAAAAAGAAATAAGTTGATTAAAAAATTTGCACTTGGGGCGTTCAATCTGCATATTCGACGCTATTTTCACAAAAATATCAAAATAAACCTATTGACAAAACATAAAAAGTAGATTATAATAGTATTAAGAAATCTTTTTGGAGGTGCTACCATGACGTTTGATAAATGGTTTAACAAACAGTCCACTCTTGTAAAGGCATTGCTCCTGCTCATCCCCTTTGTTGGTTGGGTTGTAGAAGTTCTCGTCAGACTTTCGGTTATGTTGAGAACGAAGAGCACTCTGCACATTGTTGTGTTCGTAGTGTTCATTGTCTTTGGTTGGGGCTGGATTCTTGGTTTGATTGACTTTATCTATTTGTTGGTCAAAGGACATCTTATTCTCGCAGAATAACAAAGGACAATCAGAAAACCCGTTTGGTTTATTCCAAACGGGTTTTTTCTATGCAAAAATTCTATTCGTTGCGATACGTCCCATGTCCTTAGTCCTGGTCATAGCTTTCAATCATCTCTAACAATTCTTCAAATCGGTACAAGTCTTCCGGCGAATAATAATCGATATAAATGCGCCCTTTTTTATCGTTACCGATTAGGGAAACTTTTGTGCGGAACGTCGCACGCATGCGTTCTACAAACGCTTTCAGCTCTGCGCTTTTCGCCTGCGCCAAAGCGTCCTTTTCTTGTTGCAAAACCTCAGGCGGCGTCAAAAACGCCTTGACTGTGCGTTCCATTTCGCGTACGGAATAGCCGCGGCGAATTGCCTCTTCCGCAAAAGCAAATTGTTGATTGCTCGGCACACGCACCAACGTCCGCGCGTGTCCTGCCGACAGCGCGCCGCTTTCTATCAACCCCACCACCTCGGGCGTGAGCGTAAGCAGTCGCAACGTGTTTGCTACCGCCGGACGGGATTTTCCAATCAACGCCGCCACGTCGTCTTGGGTAAGCTGAAATTCCTTGACGAGCCGTTCCATAAGATACGCCTCTTCCATCGCGCCAAGATTTCCCGATTTTAATTTTTCAATGCAGGAAAAAATCTCTGCGTTTTGCGCAGTAAAACGGTAGATACGGACTTCCGCCTCCGTTGCGCCCATCATTTTCGCCGCGAAATAATCTCGCTCTGCTGCCAGCAACTTATACCCGCCGCCGTCCTGTTCGTTGACGGAAAATTCTGGCGTGCCGTTCAGTAAAAAATACGCCGCGCGCGTTTTCAAATCTTTTTTATCGTAATCGTCAATCATTTTTTCCGTTTCAATCAACGACAACGGCATCACCCGTTTTTCGTAATTAAAATCCAAATTTTTTCTGCGTTTTATCCGTTTCATCGCAATACGTCCCTACCCTTTTCTCTTTTGCACTCGTTTTACCCAAAAGCGGAGCTACCTTGCAGCAGCCCCGCCTTTTATTATTCTTCCGTCTTGTCTTCGGGATTGCTCTGCTCGCTGGTTTCCGTTTCATTTTCTACGGGCAGCGTATCTTTTTCCACCGTTTCGTCCGCAATCACGTGTTCCTTGTCTTCCTTTGTTACACGGGCAAACGGATTGGCGTCGTGTTCGCCCTCCGTCTTTTTCATTTCTTCTATAACCTCTTTATAGCTTGCGCCTTTCATAAGCAGCGCCACTTCTTCGGTATAAATGGTTTCCTTTTCCACCAAAACGCGCGCCATGTTATCC
>JAZNXZ010000148.1:0-2525 GCA_045594165.1 Candidatus Scatosoma sp. | reverse complement strand
GCGCTTGCAGGGGAGGAAATCGACTTATGAAGATACTCTCTTGTTACATTACAGGGTTTGGAAAATTCAGCAATCAAAGCTTTACCTTTTCCAATTTGACGGTAATCAAAGAGGACAACGGTTGGGGCAAGACGACGCTCGCCGCGTTTATCCGCTGTATGCTGTTCGGCATGGAGGCAGGCAGGGGTAAAGCCGTGGAAGAGAACGACCGTATGCACTACGAGCCTTGGCAGGGCGGTACGTACGGCGGCACGCTCACGTTCCTTTGCGCCGACAGACAATACCGCGTGGAGCGGATTTTTGGCAAAACGCCGATGCAGGATATCGCGCGCGTGTACGATAAAAATAATATGCAATGTTTTGACTTTGGCGAACGGGCAGAGCATTTGGGCGAGATTTTATTCGGCGTAAACGCTGACAGTTACCGCCGTAGCGTGTATATTCCGCAGGGCGAGATTGAAACGGGCGGTATCTCCGACGATATCAAAACCCGATTGCTTGCGTTGCTTAGCAACGGCGGCAAGGGGGAAACGAGTGCGGAACGCGCTTTGCAAAAATTAGACGAAGCGGAGCGAAAACTTCGTGCAAAACGTCGTCCCGCCAAGGGGAAGTTGGACGAAATTGACGAACGCTTGGACGAGATAGCGCGCTTAAAAGGGGACGCCGACGGCAACGTATTACGCGCAAAGCAGTTGCGTGTGCAGGCGGCGCAGGCGGAGCAGGATATCCTGCTTTGCAATCAAGAGTTGGAAAAGTTAGAAAAACAGGTGGAATTGTCCTCCCGCCGCAACGAGCTAACGGCGGCAAAGGATATGCAAGCCCGTTTGGCGGCGGCGAGGGAAGAATTGTCTAAATTGCGCGCGTTTTTCAAAGAAAACAATCCGTCCACGCTGAACGTGGAGGGCTTGCAGGCGGCGGTGGACGAGCTGTATCAATGGAAAGACCTCTTGAAGACGTTGGAAGGACAACTCGCAATCCCCGTTTCGGGCGAGGAAAGGGAAATTCGCGCCAAAATCGCCGTGTGCGAAAAGACGCTCGGCTCGTATGACGAAATTTTGTCAAGACGTGGTGGCAAAGCGCGGAAAGAAAAAGGCAAGAAAATCGTGCCCAAGGTCACCCGTCGCAAGCGTTGGTTTTTGATTTTATCGGTGACGGCGGCGATGGTCGGTGCGGCGTTGGCAAATACCATGTTCACGTTTGGGCTTACGCTGCTTGGCGTCGGTGCGTTGGGCATGTTGGTCGGCTTTTTGTCGATTTTGCCACGCCACGAAAAGCTGCCAAAAACAAAAAAGGAAGATACAAACGCACAGGACGAAATTGCGCGTTTGTATGACGAAACGTACGCGGAATTGACGGAATTAAAGAGGCGGTTAGCTGCGCTGACGGGCGGCAACGCTGCAACGGCGGTTGTGGATAGGGCGTCCGCAGAACAAGAATACGCGGATTTGAAAGGAAAAATACAGGCAAAGGAACAGGGCATAGAAACGTTTTTGCGGAATTTTGCCTTTGGAGAAATTTACGATTACCGTTCTGCGTTGCAGGAACTTCGCGACCGTATCAGCCGTTATCAAACGTGCGAAAAGGACGTGCGCGATTACGAAACCCGTTTGCAGGGATATTCAGCGGAAGAGATTTCGGCGTTGGATACGCAAACGACGGGGGACGTGTCGGCGTTAAAGGCGAAAAAACAGGCGTGGAGCGAGAAAAAGGACGAATTGTTAAACAGCAAGAGCGAGTGTTTGACGCGCGCAGAGAATTTGGAAATGCAGTTTGACAAGGCGGCACTGCTCGCGGAAGAGAGCGTGCTCCAAGAAGAAAAAGCGCGTTTGGAAAAACGCCACCGCGCAATTTTAGCGGCGAGAGAGATTTTGTTGAAAGCCAAAGAGAATATGGCGGCGAGATACCTTGATCCTGTGGAAAGGGGCTGTCGGTATTATCTTGGCGCGTTGGGCGGCGCAGAGCATTTGCGGTTTGCGGCGGACGGAACGCCCGTTTACGAAGAACGGGGCGCGTTTAGGCCTTTGGGGTATTACAGCGTCGGTTCGAAAGAGCTAGTGGGGATTTGCACCCGTATCGCCTTGGCGGACGCGGTATTTAAGAAAGAGCCGCCCGTCTTGATTTTCGACGATCCGTTTGTCAATTTAGACGACACGCGTACGGAGCGAGCCAAGGCGTTCGTCAAAGAACTTTCCAAACGCTATCAAATCATATACTTGACCTGTAAAACCGAACGAAGAATATAAAAAAATGAAATTTCCGTGAAAGTACGGAAATTTCTTTTTTCAACGGTTGACTTTATTCCTAAAAAGGAATAAAATGTAATCGTTATATTGTAATAGCAAAGAGGTAAACGAAAAAATGTCGAGAGAGAAAGGAAAAAATACGGGGACGATACGGACGCTGATAAAAAGCGTGCGACAGTATAAAAAACCGTCGCTCATCACCCCTATATTTATGGCTGTCGAGGCATTTTGCGAGTGTCTGATTCCCTTCTTTATGGCGTTGATGATTACGAAAATCGACGT